>NZ_JBSGDB010000007.1:0-49235 GCF_053602155.1 Streptomyces sp. NPDC004561 | reverse complement strand
GGTGGTGCAGACATGTTCTGCCCACCCGTCTCAGTGGAATGCGTGGAGGGCAGACCGCCAGTACCTGTATCTCCGATACCGGCATGGCGAGGGCTCCCGCGGCCCGTCCCACCTCCGCCACGGACGCCGTCGGGGACACACACCTGGCCGTCTACGCCCTCGGCGGAGGGGACTTCGTGCTCGGCGTCGCCGGTCCGGAGCGGGAACCCGGCGGCCACACCATCGCCTCGGTCGCCGCCGTGCTGCTGTCGCTGCTCACCGGGGAGCACCAGAGCGGGGCCGGTGCGGCGCGGTCGTCCGCGCTGGTGCGGCTGCTGCTCGGCACCCCGCCGGAGGCGGTCGCCCCGCTGCTCGGGGACGGGGAGTGGGTGGTGGTGCACGCCCGGCCGGAGACGCAGGCGCCGGACGCCCTCGCCGCCTCCGCGCTGGGGGCGGCCGTCGGGTCGCCGCTGATCGATCTCGGCCGGGACGTCGTCCGCGTGCTGGTGCCCGCCGAGCGGGAACCGGTCGCGGTGCCCGGCTGGACCCTCGGGATCAGCGCGCCCGCCGGACCGGGTGAGTGGCCGGCCGCCGACCTGCAGGCGGCCCGCGCCCTGGCCCGGGCCCGCGCGACCCGCGCCCCGCTGGCCCGGCACCGAGCCGGGCCGGGAGGAGGGGAGTTGGTGCCGCCGGCCGAGGCCCGGGCGCACGCCCGCGCGCTGCTCGCACCGCTCGCGGACCAGCCGGCGCTCACCGAGACGCTGCGCGGCTGGCTGTCGCTGCACGGCAGTTGGGACCGTACGGCGGTGGCGCTGGGCGTCCACCGCAACACCGTGCGCCAGCGCATCGCCCGCTGCGCGTCCCTGCTGGACACCGATCTGGACGATCCGGACGTACGGATGGAGCTGTGGTTCGCGCTGCGGCACGGCTGACGGCGGCCGTGCGTGACCCCCGTCCCAGCGTGCGGTATGCCGGGGACGCCCGCGGCGGGCTGCCCCACAATGGGGGGCATGCCGATATCCGGGACACCCAGCCGCGCCCAGCTCGTCGACCACCTGGTGAGGACCCGTATCGCGGGGGACGTCGCCACGCCTCGCGAGAACAACCTCTCCCACTACCGCAAGCTGGCCAACGGCGAGCGCAACTTCTGGCTCGGCCTGGAGCTCGGCGACCGCTGGACGGACGAGCAGGACGTGCTCGCGGTGATGGCCGAGCGGGTGGGTGTCAACGACGACCCCGAGTACCGGTACGGACAGGACACCATCGACCCGGAACTGACGGTGGACGCGCTGGACCGGCTGGCGGCGCGGCTGCGCAAGGCGGCCGGGGGGCGGCAGCGGGTGCTGTTCGCCACCGGCCACCCGGGCGGCCTGCTGGACGTGCACCGGGCCACGGCCGCCGCGCTGCGCGCCGCCGGCTGCGAGATCGTGGTCGTCCCGGACGGTCTGCAGACGGAGGAGGGCTACGTCATGCAGTTCGCGGACGTGGCCGTCCTGGAGCACGGGGCGACGCTGTGGCACACCCACTCCGGGGAGCCGATGCGGGCCGTGCTGACGGGACTTGAGCGCGCGGGACGCCCGCTGCCGGACCTGGTGGTCGCCGATCACGGCTGGGCGGGGTACGCGGGACAGCACGGCCTGGACTCGGTCGGGTACGCCGACTGCAACGACCCGGCGCTGTTCCTCGCCGAGGCCGAGGGCACCCTCCAGGTCGCCGTTCCGCTCGACGACCACGTCGTCAGCCCGCGCTTCTACGACCCCCTGACGGCGTATCTGCTGGCCGCCGCCGGCCTGGAATGACGGGATGTGCGGCCCCGCGGGCGGGGTCGCACACCGTGTTCAGATGCGATTCGGCTCAGCGGCCTCCACCGCCTCCACCGCCGTGGTCGCCTCCACCGCCGTGGTCGCCTCCACCGCCGTGGTCGCCGCCGCCACCGTGGTCGCCGCCGCCACCGTGGTCGCCACCGCCACCGTGGTCGCCACCGCCGTGGTCACCGTGGTCTCCACCGCCGTGATCACCGTGATCGCCGTGGTCGCCGCGATCGCCGCGGCCGCCGTGGTCCCCGCGGCCGCCGTGGTCCCCGCGGCCGCCGTGGTCCCCGCGGCCGCCGTGGTCGCCGTGGTCGCCGCGGCCGCCGCAGTCGTCATTCCACCCGCCGCCGCAGTCCCTGCTGTACGAACCGTGGTCGTTGTGGTGGTCGTACGTCCCCGCCGAGGCGGTTCCCGCGGCACCGAGGGCGGCTCCACCGGCCAGCAGCGCACCGGCTGCGGACATGGCAAAGATGCGCCTCGTGCGTTGTGCTCGCATAGGAGATACCTTCCGTTCCATCGTCTCTCGCGGTCCCGGAGCGGGAGAGCGCGAGGTGGATGGCCGCCGCCGCACAGAAGGAAGGGTGCGGCACGGTCTTCGGATGTCACCGCAGGATCGTGTGCGACACATCGGTTCGGTCGACGCCTGCAGCCCGCCCGGACGCTGTCGCGCCATCAGGTGCCGCGGCTGAGGTCAGCGGTGTCCACGGACCTCGTCGGCCGCACATGCCATGCACTTGCGGCTTCACTCAGTGAGCCTAGTCCCGGTTCCCATACTTGGCACCTCAGGAAACCATTTCCCGCTCACCGCGGAACGCGGACCACGCCCTCCTGGATGACCGTGATCGCGAGCTGCCCGTCCTGCGTGTAGATACGGGCCTGGCCGAGGCCGCGGCCGCCGTGCGCGGACGGCGACTCCTGGTCGTACAGCAGCCATTCGTCGGCCCGGAACGGGCGGTGGAACCACATCGCGTGGTCGAGCGACGCCCCGACGACATCGCCGACGGCCCAGCCGCCGCGGCCGTGCGCGAGCAGCACGGAGTCGAGGAGGGTCATGTCGGAGACGTAGGTGGCGAGGACGACGTGCTGCAGCGGGTCGTCGTCGAGCTTGCCGTTGGTGCGGAACCACACCTGGCTGTGCGGCTCGCGCGGCTCGCCGAACTTCCCGTACGGCGGCTCGTCCACGTACCTGAGGTCGATCGCCTCGCGGGCCTCCAGGAACTTCTCGACGACCTCGGACGGGAGGTGGCCGTAGCCGCGCAGCCGCTCCTGGGAGGTGGGCAGGCCCGCCGGATCGGGCGCGGCCGGCATCGGCGTCTGGTGGTCGAGCCCCTCCTCCCACGTCTGGAAGGACGCCGAGAGGTGGAAGATCGGCTTGCCGTGCTGGACGGCGACCACCCGGCGGGTGGTGAAGGACCGGCCGTCGCGGATGCGGTCGACGGTGTAGACGATCGGCGCGCCCGGGTCCCCGGGGCGCAGGAAGTACGCGTGCAGGGAGTGCGCGGGCCGGTCCGCCGGGACCGTCCGCCCGGCGGCGACCAGCGCCTGCGCCGCCACCTGCCCGCCGAAGACACGGGGGACGACGGCGGAGCGGGACCGGCCGCGGAAGATGTTCTCCTCGATCTGCTCGAGGTCGAGCAGATCGAGGAGATCCTGAAGTGCCTGGCTCATGACGTGTAGTTGTACCGGCCAGTGATTGCGGGCACCTTACAGACCCATGTCCTTGGCGATGATCGTCTTCATGATCTCGCTGGTGCCGCCGTAGATGCGGTTGACACGGTTGTCCGCGTACAGGCGGGCGATCGGGTACTCGTTCATGTACCCGTAGCCGCCGTGCAGCTGGAGGCAGCGGTCGATCACCCGGTGGGCGACCTCGGTGCAGAACAGCTTGGCGGACGCGGCCTCGGCGGGCGTCAGCTCGCCGGCGTCCAGGGCCTCCGTGGCGCGGTCGGCGACGGCCTCGGCCGCGTCCACCTCGGCCTGGCAGGCGGCCAGCTCGAACTTGGTGTTCTGGAAGTGGGCGACCGGCTTACCGAAGACGGTGCGCTCCTGGACGTACTGCTTGGCGAACCGGACGGCGGCCTTGGCCTGCGCGTAGGCGCCGAAGGCGATGCCCCAGCGCTCGGAGGCCAGGTTGTGGCCGAGGTAGTAGAAGCCCTTGTTCTCCTCGCCGAGCAGGTCCTCGACGGGCACCTTGACGTCGACGAAGGCCAGCTCGGCGGTGTCGGAGGTCTTCAGGCCGAGCTTGTCGAGCTTGCGGCCGACGGAGTAGCCCTCGGACTTGGTGTCGACGGCGAAGAGGGAGATGCCGTGGCGGCGGTCCTCGGCGGTCGGCGCGGCGGTACGGGCGCACACGATCACGCGGTCGGCGTGGACGCCACCGGTGATGAAGGTCTTGGCGCCGTTGAGGACGTAGTGCGTGCCGTCCTCGGAGAGCTTGGCGGTGGACTTCATGCCCGCGAGGTCGGAACCGGTGCCCGGCTCCGTCATCGCGATGGCCCACATCTCCTCGCCGGTGACGAACTTGGGCAGGTAGCGCTTCTTCTGCTCGTCGTCGGCGAGCATCTTGATGTACGGCAGGGCGAGCAGCACGTGCACGCCGGAGCCGCCGAACTGGACGCCCGCGCGGGCGGTCTCCTCGTAGAGGACGGCCTCGAACTTGTGGCTGTCCATGCCCGCGCCGCCGAACTCCTCGGGGACGTTGATGCCGAAGATGCCCAGCTCGCCGAGCTTGTAGTAGAAGTCGCGCGGCGCCTGGCCGGCGGCGAACCACTCGTCGTACACGGGCACGACCTCGGCCTCGATGAAGGCGCGAAGGGTCTCCCGGAACGCCTCGTGATCCTCGTTGAACACCGTACGGCGCACGCCGCCCACCTCCAGCTACCTGTCTAAGCGCTTGCTCAGACTCCAAGGTACTGGCGAGTACGTTCCGGCGTCCAGGGTGACCTTGGCCACGCGCCCCGGTGCCGCGCCGCGGGGCCTCAGTCCTCTCCCGCCGCCCCGAAGGCCCCCCGGGCCATCCGGTGCAGCAGCGCCGCCATGGCC
Source organism: Streptomyces sp. NPDC004561 (assembly GCF_053602155.1). Classification (NCBI taxonomy): domain Bacteria; kingdom Bacillati; phylum Actinomycetota; class Actinomycetes; order Kitasatosporales; family Streptomycetaceae; genus Streptomyces; species Streptomyces sp. NPDC004561. Next base: position 44,403 of record NZ_JBSGDB010000007.1, on the reverse strand, counting down.
CCCCGCCCGGGGAGGGTGCCCGCCCGGCCCAGGTGGGGCGTGGAGTTCAGCAGGCCGAAGACCGAGTGGACGGCGGACCGGGCCGTCGGCTCGGACAGCCCCGGGTACACCTCGCGGACCACCTCCACCCACAGCTCGACGTACTGCCGCTGGAGCTGGCGGACCAGCTTGCGGTCGCTGTCGCGCAGGCGGTCCAGCTCGCGGTCGTGCAGGGTGATCAGAGGCCGGTCGTCCAGGGCGAAGTCGATGTGGCCCTCGATGAGGGAGTCGAGGATCCGGGTCGCGGGCACTCCGTCGGCCTCCGCCAGGCGGCGCTTGGCGCCCGTCAGCAGCTGGCCGCTGATGCCGACCAGCAGCTCGGCGAGCATCGCGTCCTTGCCCGGGAAGTGGCGGTACAGACCGGGGCCGCTGATGCCGACGGCGGCGCCTATCTCGTCCACACCCACACCGTGGAAGCCGCGCTCGGCGAACAGCCGGGCGGCCTCCTTCAGGATCTGCTCACGACGGGTGGGAGCGTCGGTTCTGGTGACCATGCAGGCAATTCTAGACAGCGAGGTTAGCGGTCGTTAACCTGAAGGAAATGGTTAACGCTCATTAACTGGTTCGATCACCGTGTGAGGGGACCGCAGGATGCAGGAGGCACCGGAGCTCCGGAGCGCGGCAGATCCCGCGTCGGAGGCCTGGCGGGCCAATGAACAAGCCCACAACGCGCTCGTCGAGGAGCTGCGCGGCAAGCTGGCCGCGGCGGCGCTCGGCGGCGGCGAGAGGGCTCGGGCCCGGCACACCGCGCGGGGCAAGCTGCTGCCGAGGGACAGGGTCGACACGCTGCTCGACCCGGGCTCCCCCTTTCTGGAGCTGGCCCCGCTCGCGGCCGACGGGATGTACGACGGACAGGCCCCGGCCGCGGGGGTGATCGCCGGCATCGGGCGGGTCAGCGGGCGCGAGTGCGTGATCGTCGCCAACGACGCCACGGTCAAGGGCGGCACCTACTACCCGATGACGGTGAAGAAGCACCTGCGCGCGCAGGAGGTGGCCCTCGACAACCGGCTGCCCTGCGTCTACCTGGTCGACTCCGGCGGCGCCTTCCTGCCGATGCAGGACGAGGTGTTCCCGGACCGCGAGCACTTCGGGCGGATCTTCTACAACCAGGCCCGGATGTCCGGCGCCGGTATCCCGCAGATCGCGGCCGTCCTCGGATCGTGCACGGCGGGCGGTGCGTACGTCCCCGCCATGAGCGACGAGGCGGTGATCGTCCGCAACCAGGGGACCATCTTCCTCGGCGGCCCGCCACTGGTGAAGGCGGCGACCGGTGAGGTCGTGACGGCGGAGGAACTGGGCGGCGGCGAGGTCCACTCGCGCGTGTCCGGTGTCACCGACCACCTCGCCGAGGACGACGCGCACGCCCTGCGGATCGTCCGGAACATCGTCGCCACGCTCCCGGCCCGGCAGCCCCTCCCCTGGGAGGTCCAGCCGGCCGTCGAGCCCAAGGCCGACCCGTTCGGCCTGTACGGCGCCGTCCCGGTCGACTCCCGCACCCCCTACGACGTCCGCGAGATCATCGCGCGCGTCGTCGACGGCTCGCAGTTCGCCGAGTTCAAGAGCGAGTTCGGGCAGACCCTGGTCACCGGCTTCGCCCGGATCCACGGCCACCCGGTCGGGATCGTCGCCAACAACGGCATCCTCTTCTCCGAGTCCGCCCAGAAGGGCGCGCACTTCATCGAGCTGTGCGACCAGCGCGGGATCCCGCTGGTGTTCCTGCAGAACATCTCGGGCTTCATGGTCGGCAAGGACTACGAGGCCGGCGGTATCGCCAAGCACGGCGCCAAGATGGTGACGGCCGTCGCCTGCACCCGCGTGCCGAAGCTGACCGTCGTCGTCGGCGGTTCCTACGGCGCGGGCAACTACTCGATGTGCGGCCGGGCCTACTCCCCCCGCTTCCTGTGGATGTGGCCCAACGCCAAGATCTCCGTGATGGGCGGCGAGCAGGCGGCCAGCGTCCTCGCCACGGTCAAGCGGGACCAGCTGGAGGCCCGGGGCGAGGACTGGCCCGCCGAGGACGAGGACACCTTCAAGGCCCCGATCCGCGCCCAGTACGAGCGCCAGGGCAGCGCCTACTACGCCACCGCCCGCCTCTGGGACGACGGCGTGATCGACCCGCTCGACACCCGTCAGGTGCTCGGACTCGCCCTGACGGCCTGCGCCAACGCGCCACTGGGCGAGCCCCAGTTCGGCGTCTTCCGGATGTGAGGAGGGGAACCGTGTTCGACACAGTGCTGGTAGCCAACCGCGGCGAGATCGCCGTACGCGTCATCCGTACGCTCCGCTCGCTGGGCGTGCGCTCGGTGGCGGTCTTCTCCGACGCCGACGCCGACGCGCGGCACGTCCGGGAGGCCGACACGGCGGTCCGGATCGGGCCGGCGCCGGCCGCCGAGAGCTATCTGTCCGTGGAGCGGCTGCTGGAGGCCGCCGCCCGCACCGGCGCCCAGGCCGTCCACCCCGGGTACGGCTTCCTCGCGGAGAACGCGGGCTTCGCCCGTGCCTGCGAGGAGGCGGGCCTGGTCTTCATCGGCCCGCCGGCGGACGCCATCGCGCTGATGGGCGACAAGATCCGCGCCAAGGAGACCGTGCAGGCGGCCGGGGTCCCGGTCGTGCCCGGCTCCAGCGGCAGCGGGCTGACCGACGCGCAGCTCGCGGCGGCCGCCCGGGAGATCGGGACCCCGGTGCTGCTCAAGCCGTCCGCCGGTGGCGGCGGCAAGGGCATGCGGCTGGTGCGGGACGTGGCCGCGCTGGAGGAGGAGATCGCCGCCGCCCGCCGCGAGGCCCGTGCCTCCTTCGGCGACGACACCCTGCTGGTCGAGCGGTGGATCGACCGGCCCCGGCACATCGAGATCCAGGTGCTGGCCGACGGCCACGGGAACGTGGTCCACCTCGGCGAGCGCGAGTGCTCGCTCCAGCGGCGCCACCAGAAGATCATCGAGGAGGCGCCGAGCGTGCTCCTCGACGAGGCCACCCGCGCCTCGATGGGCGAGGCGGCCGTGCAGGCGGCGCGCAGCTGCGGGTACCGGGGCGCGGGCACGGTGGAGTTCATCGTGCCGGGCAGTGATCCCTCGTCGTACTACTTCATGGAGATGAACACCCGCCTCCAGGTGGAGCACCCCGTCACCGAGCTGGTCACCGGCCTGGACCTGGTGGAGTGGCAGCTGCGGGTGGCGGCCGGGGAGCGGCTGGGCTTCGCCCAGGAGGACGTGAAGCTGACCGGGCACGCGGTCGAGGCGCGGATCTGCGCCGAGGACCCCGCCCGCGGCTTCCTGCCCTCCGGCGGCACGGTCCTGCGGCTCCTCGAACCCCAGGGCGACGGCGTGCGCACCGACTCCGGGCTCAGCGAGGGCACCGAGGTGGGCAGCCTGTACGACCCGATGCTGTCCAAGGTGATCGCCTACGGCCCCGACCGGGAGACGGCGCTCAGGAAGCTCCGGGCGGCGCTCGCGCGGACGGTGACGCTCGGCGTGCAGACCAACGCGGGCTTCCTGCGCCGGCTGCTCGCGCACCCGGCGGTGATGGCGGGCGACCTGGACACCGGGCTCGTGGAGCGGGTGGTGGACGACCTGGTCATCACCGACGTGCCCGAGGAGGTGTACGAGGCGGCGGCGGCCGTACGCCTGGAGGCCCTGCGGCCCCCGGCTGAGGGCTGGACGGATCCCTTCTCGGTGCCGAGCGGCTGGCGCCTCGGCGGCACCCCGAAGCCGCCCGCCTTCCACCTCCGGGTGCAGGACCCGGTGTCGTACGCCCCCCGGGGCGCCCACACCGTCACCGGCGACCGGGTGAGCGTCGCCCTGGACGGCGTCCGGCACACCTTCCACCGCGCCGGTGACTGGATCGGCCGCGACGGCGACGCCTGGCAGGTACGGGACCACGACCCGGTGGCCGCGTCCCTCGGCCGCTCCGCGCATGCCGGCGCCGACTCGCTGACCGCGCCGATGCCCGGCACGGTGACAGTGGTGAAGGTGGCCGTCGGCGACGAGGTGGCCGCCGGGCAGAGCCTGCTGGTGGTGGAGGCGATGAAGATGGAGCACGTCATCTCCGCCCCACACGCCGGCACGGTCGCCGAGCTGGACGTGACCCCCGGCACCACGGTCGCCATGGACCAGGTGCTGGCCGTCATCGCGCCCAAGGAGGAGGCGGAGTGAGTCCCGACGCACTGCCCATGGTCGTACCGGCCCCGGACCTGCCCGCGCGGGTGCGGATCCACGAGGTCGGCGCGCGCGACGGGCTGCAGAACGAGAAGACGGCCGTGCCGACGGAGGTGAAGGCGGAGTTCATCCGCCGGCTGGCCGACGCGGGCCTGACCACCATCGAGGCGACGAGCTTCGTGCACCCCAAGTGGGTACCCCAGCTCGCCGACGCCGAGCAGCTGTTCCCGCTGGTGAGCGACCTGTCCGAGGTCGCGCTGCCCGTGCTGGTGCCTAATCAGCGGGGCCTGGACCGGGCGCTCGCGCTCGGCGCCGACCGGGTCGCCGTCTTCGCCAGCGCCACGGAGTCCTTCGCCAAGGCCAACCTCAACCGCACGCTGGACGAGTCGCTGGCCGTGTTCGAGCCGGTGGTACGGCACGCCAAGGACGAGGGGGTGCACGTGCGCGGCTATGTGTCGATGTGCTTCGGCGACCCCTGGGAGGGCGCGGTCCCCCTGCACCAGGTGGCCCGGGTCTGCACCGCCCTGCGGGACATGGGCTGCGACGAGCTGAGCCTCGGCGACACCATCGGCGTGGCCACCCCGGGCCATGTGCTCGAACTGCTCAGCCTGCTCAACGAGGAGGGCGTGCCGACCAACGTGATCGGTGTGCACTTCCACGACACCTACGGCCAGGCGCTTGCCAACACCCACGCGGCCCTGGAGCACGGCGTGACGACGATCGACGCGTCCGCCGGCGGGCTCGGCGGCTGCCCGTACGCCCGGTCCGCCACCGGCAACCTCGCCACCGAGGACCTCGTCTGGATGCTGCACGGCCTCGGCATCGAGACCGGGGTCGACCTCGGCCGTCTGACCGCCACCAGCGTGTGGATGGCCGAACAGCTGGGCCGCCCCAGCCCCTCCCGTACCGTCCGCGCCCTCTCCCACAAGGACCAGTGATCAGCATGGACCACCGTCTCAGCTCCGAGCTGGAGGAACTCCGCCGCACGGTGGAGGAGTTCGCCCATGACGTGGTGGCGCCGAAGATCGGCGACTTCTACGAGCGGCACGAGTTCCCGTACGAGATCGTCCGGGAGATGGGCCGCATGGGCCTGTTCGGGCTGCCGTTCCCGGAGGAGTACGGCGGCATGGGCGGCGACTACCTGGCCCTCGGCATCGCCCTGGAGGAGCTGGCCCGGGTGGACTCCTCGGTGGCCATCACCCTGGAGGCGGGCGTCTCCCTGGGCGCCATGCCCCTGCATCTGTTCGGCTCCGAGGAGCAGAAGCGGGAGTGGCTGCCCCGGCTGTGCTCGGGCGAGGTCCTCGGCGCGTTCGGCCTGACGGAACCGGACGGCGGCAGCGACGCCGGCGCGACCCGTACGACGGCCCGCCTGGACCCGGACACGAACGAGTGGGTGATCAACGGCACGAAGTGCTTCATCACCAACTCGGGCACGGACATCACCGGCCTGGTGACGGTCACGGCGGTCACCGGCCGCAAGCCGGACGGCAGGCCGCAGATCTCGGCGATCATCGTGCCGTCCGGCACCCCGGGCTTCACGGTGGCCGCGCCCTACTCGAAGGTCGGCTGGAACGCCTCGGACACCCGCGAGCTGTCCTTCCAGGACGTCCGGGTGCCCGCCGCCAACCTGCTCGGCGCGGAGGGCCGGGGCTACGCCCAGTTCCTGCGCATCCTCGACGAGGGCCGCATCGCCATCGCGGCGCTCGCCACCGGCCTCGCCCAGGGCTGTGTGGACGAGTCGGTGAAGTACGCGAAGGAGCGCCAGGCCTTCGGCCGCCCGATCGGCGCCAACCAGGCCATCCAGTTCAAGATCGCCGACATGGAGATGAAGGCCCACACGGCCCGTCTCGCCTGGCGCGACGCCGCCTCGCGGCTGGTGGCCGGCGAGCCCTTCAAGAAGGAGGCGGCCCTGGCCAAGCTGTACTCCTCCACGGTCGCCGTCGACAACGCCCGTGACGCCACGCAGGTCCACGGCGGCTACGGCTTCATGAACGAGTACCCGGTGGCCCGCATGTGGCGCGACTCCAAGATCCTGGAGATCGGCGAGGGCACGAGCGAGGTCCAGCGGATGCTGATCGCCCGCGAGCTGGGCCTGGTGAGCTGAGACCGGATCAGGGAAAGGGCCGGCCCCCCGCGGGGGGCCGGCCCTTGCTTTCGAGCCGCTCAGGTCCTTTCGAGCCACTCGGGCGGAGCCGGAACGGACACACCCTCTGGACATCAACTTAGGTTAGGCTAACCTGACCTACGACCCAGTCCGGTGGGCCGTCCCGCCCTGTTCCGAAAGCAGCCGAGCCATGCCCAACACCCGTGCCCTCCACCTGAATCGCCGCGGCCTCCTCGCCGCGGGCGGCGCCGTCGCGCTCGGCGCCGCGCTCGCCGCCTGCGGGGACGGCAAGGGGAAAGACGGGACCTCCGGCTCGGGGAGCACCACCGCCAAGTCCGGTCCGTGGTCCTTCAAGGACGACCGCGGCACGACGCTGAAGCTGGACAGGGTGCCCGCGGACATCGTGGCGTTCACCGGTGTCGGCGCCGCGCTGTACGACTACGGCATCCAGGTCAAGGGCGTCTTCGGCCCGACCACGACCGAGGACGGCAAGGCCGATGTCCAGGCCGGCGACATGGACGTCAGCAAGGTGACGGTCCTCGGCAACACCTGGGGCCAGTTCAACCTGGAGAAGTACGCGTCCCTCGCCCCGGACGTGCTGATCTCCACCCTGTTCGACGACGCCGGCACCCTCTGGTACGTACCCGAGGAGTCCAAGAAGAAGATCGCCCAACTGGCGCCCAGTGTCGGCATCTCCGTCTACGACCGGCAGCTCACCGAGCCGCTGCGGCGGATGTGGGAGCTCGCCGAGTCGCTCGGCGCGGACATGAAGGCGGCCAGGGCCACCGACGCAAAGAAGCGGTTCGAGGCAGCGGCCGCCCGGCTGCGGGCCGCCGCCAAGGCCAGGCCCGGCCTCAGGGTGATGGCCGCGAGCGCGAGCGACCAGCTCTTCTACGTCTCCGGAACCGACCTCTCCGTCGACCTCGAGTACTTCAAGGCCCTCGGCGTGAACTTCGTCGAGCCCCCGCAGAGCGCCAAGAAGCAGGGCGGCGGCTGGTACGAGTCGCTGAGCTGGGAGAACGTCGACAAGTACCACGCCGACATCATCATGATGGACGACCGCGCCTCGGCCATCCAGCCCGCCGACATCACCAAGCCGACCTGGAAGAAGCTGCCCGCGGTGAGGGCGGGTCAGGTCATCGCCCGTTCACCGGAGCCGATCCTCTCCTACGACAAGTGCGTCCCGTTGCTGACGAACCTCGCCGAGGCCCTGGAGAAGGCCAGGAAGCTCGGCTGACCCCCTGTCAACGCCCTGAATCCCACCCTCAGGAGCCACACATGACGACGGCCGTGGCCGCCCCGTTCCGTTTCTTCGCTCTGCAGGTCGTACGGACGAGGCGGCTCGGTCCGTCTCTGGTCCGGGTCACCTTCGCGGGCCCCGGTCTGGACGCCTTCCACTCCGGCGGGCGCGACCAGTCCCTCTCCCTGTTCCTGCCGCATCCCGGCCAGACCGAGCCCGTCGTCCCGCTGGAACCGGGTGACGGCTGGTGGCAGGCGTGGCGCGAACTGCCCGACGACGTACGGGCGGTGATGCGGTCGTACACCCTGCGGGCCCTGCGCCGGGACACCCTGGGCCGCACGAGCGAGATCGACATCGACTTCGCCCTGCACGGCGTCGGGCCAGACGCTCCCGCTCCCGCCGGGCCCGCCTCCCGCTGGGCCTCCCGGGCCGCCGCGGGTGACCGCGTCCTGCTGCTCGGCCCGGCGATCGCCGACAACCGCGCGATCCGGTTCCGCCCGCCCGAGGACGCCGATCTGGTGGTCCTGTGGGGCGACGAGACCGCCGTGCCCGCCGCCACCGCGGTGCTGGAGTCCCTCCCCGCCGGCGTCCGCGTCCGCGCCTGGCTGGAGGTGCCGCACGCCGGGGACATCCAGGACGTGCCCACGGACGCGGACGCGGAGATCACCTGGCTCGTGCGGCACGACGGCGCCGCCGCGGCCGTCGACGCCGTACGGGCCGCGCCACTGCCCGCCGCCGAGCGGCCGTACGTGTGGCTCGCGGGCGAGTCGGGGCAGGTGAAGGCGCTGCGGCGGCACTTCGTCGGCGAGCGCGGGGTCGACCGGCGCCGGGTGACCTTCGTCGGGTACTGGCGCCGGGGCATGACCGAGGAACAGCTCCGGGCCGCGGCGTAACCACCCCTGAAGCGACTCCGGTCATGGGTGATTCATGCCTTGATCCAAAGAATTTAGGTTAGGCTAACCTAAGTTGAACCCATCGCACGGACTGTCCCCTCGGAGGACCCCCACATGCGCTCGCACCTGCTCAATGGCCTCACCGCGGAGCACTACCGCCGCTCCGTGACCGAAGGAGTCGAGCGGGTGGCGGCCCAACTCGCCACCACCGGCCGTCCGTTCACCGGCGTCACCGTGGACGCCCTCGCCCCCCGCGTCGACGCCGTCGACCTCGACCGGCCGCTCGGCGACACCGCCGCCGTCCTGGACGAGCTGGAGGACGTCTACCTCCGGGACGCGGTCTACTTCCACCACCCCCGCTACCTCGCCCACCTCAACTGCCCGGTCGTCATCCCCGCGGTGGTCGGCGAGGCCGTGCTCGCCGCGGTCAACTCCTCCCTCGACACCTGGGACCAGTCGGCCGGCGGCACCCTCATCGAGCGCAGGCTCGTCGACTGGACGGCCGGCCGGATCGGCCTCGGCCCCGCCGCCGACGGCGTGTTCACCTCGGGCGGTACCCAGTCCAACCTCCAGGCGCTGCTGCTGGCGAGGGAGGAGGCGAAGACCGACGACCTCCGCTGCCTGCGGATCTTCGCCTCCGAGGCCGGCCACTTCAGCGTGCAGAAGTCGGCGAAACTGCTCGGCCTGGGACCGGACGCGGTCGTCCCCGTACCGGTCGACCACGACAAGCGCATGCAGACCGTCGCGCTCGCCCGCGAACTGGAGCGCTGCCGCCAAGGCGGCCTGGTCCCCATGGCCGTCGTCGCCACCGCCGGCACCACCGACTTCGGGTCCATCGACCCGCTGCCGGAGATCGCCGGGCTGTGCGCCCAGTACGGCGTGTGGCTGCACGTGGACGCCGCCTACGGCTGCGGACTGCTCGCCTCCCGCAAGTACCGGCGCCGCATCGACGGCATCGAACGGGCCGACTCGGTGACGGTCGACTTCCACAAGTCCTTCTTCCAGCCGGTGAGTTCGTCCGCCCTGCTGGTCCGGGACGCGGCCACCCTGCGCCACGCCACCTACCACGCGGACTACCTCAACCCGCGCCGCATGGTGCGCGAGCGCATCCCCAACCAGGTCGACAAGTCCCTGCAGACCACCCGCCGCTTCGACGCCCTCAAGCTGTGGCTGACCCTGCGGGTGATGGGCGCCGACGGCATCGGCGAACTCTTCGACCGGGTCTGCGACCTGGCGGCCGAGGGCTGGCGGCTGCTCGCCGCCGACCCCCGCTTCGACGTCGTCGTCGAGCCCACCCTGTCCACCCTCGTCTTCCGCTACGTCCCGGCGGCCGTCACCGACCCGGTGGGGATCGACCGCGCCAACCTCCACGCCCGCAAGGCGCTGTTCGCCTCCGGCGACGCCGTAGTCGCGGGCACCAAGGTCGGCGGCCGCCACTTCCTGAAGTTCACCCTGCTCAACCCCGAGACGACGCCGGCCGACATCGCCGCCGTCCTCGACCTGATCGCCGGCCACGCCGAGCAGTACCTGGGAGAGCCCCTTGACCGCGCTTCCTGAAGCCAGCCGCACCCATGACTTCGTGGGGATCGGGCTCGGCCCCTTCAACCTCGGACTCGCCTGCCTCACCGAGCCGATCGCCGAACTGGACGGCGTCTTCCTGGAGTCCAAGCCCGGCTTCGAGTGGCACGCCGGCATGTTCCTGGACGGCGCCCACCTCCAGACCCCCTTCATGTCGGACCTGGTCACCCTCGCCGACCCCACCTCGCCGTACTCCTTCCTCAACTACCTGAAGGAGAAGGGCCGGCTGTACCCCTTCTACATCCGGGAGAACTTCTATCCCCTGCGGATCGAGTACGACGACTACTGCCGCTGGGCGGCGAACCGGCTGAGCAGCGTCCGCTTCGGCACCACGGTCACCGAGGTGACGTACGAGGACGAGCTGTACGTGGTCCGCACCCGGACCGGCGAGACCTTCCGCGCCCGGCACCTGGTCCTCGGCACGGGAACCGTCCCCTTCGTCCCGCCGGCCTGCCAGGGGCTGGACGGGGACTTCCTGCACACCTCCCAGTACATGCACCGCAAGGCGGAGCTCCAGGCGAAGAAGTCCATCACGATCGTCGGCAGCGGCCAGAGCGCGGCCGAGATCTACCACGAGCTGCTCACCGAGATCGACGTCCACGGCTACCAGCTCAACTGGGTCACCCGCTCCCCGCGGTTCTTCCCGCTGGAGTACACCAAGCTGACCCTGGAGATGACCTCCCCGGACTACGTCGACTACTTCCGCGCCCTTCCCGAGGAGACCCGCCACCGGCTGGAGAAGCAGCAGAAGGGCCTGTACAAGGGCATCAACTCGGATCTGATCGACTCGATCTTCGACCTGCTCTACCAGAAGGACGTGGAGAGCGGCGACCGCCCCGTCCCCACCCGGCTGCTCACCAACTCCTCGCTCGTCGGCGCCCGTCACGGCGACGGCGGCTACTCGCTCGCCTTCCACCAGGACGAGCAGGGCAAGGACTTCGAGATCCGCACCGAGGGCCTGCTGCTGGCCACCGGCTACCACTACGAGCCCCCGGCCTTCCTCACGCCGATCGAGGACCGCCTCCGCTTCGACGGCCACGGCCGCTTCGACGTCGCCCGCAACTACGCCGTCGACGTCACCGGCCGCGGCGTCTTCCTCCAGAACGCCGGCGTCCACACCCACAGCATCACCAGCCCCGACCTGGGCATGGGCGCGTACCGCAACTCGTACATCATCCGCGAGCTGCTCGGCACCGCGTACTACCCGGTCGAGAAGTCCGTCGCCTTCCAGGAGTTCGCCGTATGAGGTTCACGATCCGCCCCCTCGACCCCCTGACGGACGGTCTGCTGCTGCACGGCTGGGTCACGCATCCCAAGGCCGCGTTCTGGATGATGGGGGACGCGAGGCCGGAGGACGTCGAGCGGGCCTACCTGGAGATCGCGGCGGACGAGCACCACGACGCCTTCCTCGGGCTGCTCGACGGCGAGCCGGTCTTCCTGATGGAGCGGTACGACCCGGCGCACCGGGAGCTGGTCGGGCTGTACGAGCCGGAGCCGGGCGACGTCGGCATGCACTTCCTCGTCGCGCCGACGGACACTCCGGTGCACGGGTTCACCCGGGCCGTCATCACGGCCGTGATGACGTACCTCTTCGAGGACCCGGCGACCCGGCGGGTGGTGGTCGAGCCGGACGTGCGCAACACGGCCGTGCACGCCCTGAACGCGGCCGTCGGGTTCGTGCCCGAGCGGGAGATCCGGAAGCCGGAGAAGCGGGCGCTGCTGAGCTTCTGCACCCGGGAGCGGTTCACGAAGGCGGTGGCGGCATGACCCTCGCCGGCGCCGTGGCCCATCTCTCCCCCGAGCGCTGGGAGATCGCGAACCGGCTGCTGGTCCGCAAGGCGCTCGCCGAGTTCGCGCACGAGCGGCTGATCACGCCCGAGCGGGAGGGCGAGCGGTACGTCGTCCGCGGGGACGACGGGCTCACCTCCTACCGGTTCCGCGCCGTCCGCCGCGCCCTCGACCACTGGGAGATAGACCCGGCCTCCATCAGCCGCCACCGCGACGGCGCCGAACTCCCCCTCGCCGCCCTGGACTTCTTCATCGAACTGAAGGACTCCCTGGGGCTGGGCGACGAGATCCTGCCGGTCTACCTGGAGGAGATCTCCTCCACCCTCTCGAGCACCTGCTACAAGCTGGCCAAACCGGAGGTGACCTCCGCCGAGCTGGCCCGCCGGGGCTTCCAGGACATCGAGACCGGCATGACCGAAGGCCACCCGTGCTTCGTCGCGAACAACGGGCGGCTCGGGTTCGGCGTCCGGGAGTACCTGGCGTACGCCCCCGAGACCGCGAGCCCGGTGCGGCTGGTGTGGCTGGCCGCGCACCGCTCCCGGGCCGCGTTCACGGCGGGGGCCGGCATCGAGTACGAGTCCTTCCTGCGGGAGGAGCTGGGCGAGGGAACGCTGAACCGGTTCCGCGCCACGCTCACCGGACAGGGCCTCGACCCCGCCGACTACCTGCTCATCCCGGTGCACCCCTGGCAGTGGTGGAACAAGCTCTCCGTCACCTTCGCCGCCGAGGTCGCCCGCCGGCACCTCGTCTGCCTCGGCGAGGGCGACGACGAGTACCTGGCCCAGCAGTCCGTACGGACCTTCTTCAACACCAGCGCCCCACACAAGCACTATGTGAAGACGGCTCTGTCGGTCCTCAACATGGGCTTCATGCGCGGGCTCTCGGCCGCCTACATGGAGGCGACCCCGGCGATCAACGACTGGCTCTCCCGGCTCATCGAGAGCGACCCCGTGCTGAGGGCGACCGGTCTGTCGGTCATCCGGGAGCGGGCGGCCGTCGGCTACCGGCACCTGGAGTACGAGCGGGCCACCGACCGCCACTCGCCGTACCGCAAGATGCTCGCCGCGCTGTGGCGCGAGAGTCCGGTGCCCTCGCTGGGCGACGGCGAGTCGCTCGCCACCATGGCCTCCCTGCTGCACGTGGACCACCGGGGCGCCTCCTTCGCGGGCGCCCTGATCGAGCGGTCCGGGCTCACGCCCTCCGCGTGGCTGCGCCGGTACCTGCGCGCGTACTACACCCCGCTCCTGCACAGCTTCTACGCCTACGACCTCGTCTTCATGCCGCACGGCGAGAACGTGGTGCTGGTGCTGAAGGACGGGGTCGTCCGGCGCGCGGTCTACAAGGACATCGCCGAGGAGATAGCGGTGATGGACCCGGACGCGGTCCTGCCGCCGGAGGTGCGGCGGATCCGGGTCGACGTCCCGGACGACCAGAAGCTGCTGTCCCTCTTCACCGACGTCTTCGACTGCTTCTTCCGCTTCCTCGCGGCGAACCTCGCCACCGAGGGGATCCTCGCGGAGGACGACTTCTGGCGGACGGTCGCGGAGGTCACGCGCGCGTACCAGCGCTCGGCCCCCGAACTGGCCGACAGGTTCGCTCAGTACGACATCTTCGCCCCGACGTTCGCCCTGTCCTGCCTCAACCGGCTCCAGCTGCGCGACAACCGGCAGATGGTGGACCTCGCCGACCCGTCCGGCGCGCTGCAGCTGGTGGGCGAACTGGAGAACCCCATCTCGGGGTTCTGAGCGCCCCGAAGGGCGGGCGCCCCGGAGTACGGTCCTCCGGGGCGCCCGCCCGCCCTCGGTCAGCCCTCCGGCCAGGGCACCTGCGGCGACCTGTAGTAGTCGATGCCGAGGGCGGTCCAGCGCGGGCCCTGGGCCGCCAGCCGCACCTTGTAGGCCCCCCAGTCGTGGGTGGCCGCCGGGGACCAGCCCAGCTCGGCCGCGCCCGCGAGACGCGGGAAGGCCATGTACTCGATGTCGGCGGACGTCTTGAGGGTCTCGGACCACAGGGGCGCCTCCACCCCCCTGACGGCGGACGCGGGGGCGCCGGGCAGATAGGCGCCCGGGTCCCAGTCGTACGACCGCTTCACCTCCACCAGACCCGCCCAGGTCAGGCCGAGCCTGGTGTTCTTGGTGTACTTCATGTCGAGGTACACCCGGTCGGCCGGGGACAGGATCAGCCCCGTGCCGTTCTGGGCGGCCTTCGCGACCTGTGCCTTCTCCGCCGCGCTGGTGCCGTCCAGGCCCCAGTACTGGGCGAGGGCGCCCTTGGCGGGGTGGGCGCCGGTGAGCTGGTGCCAGCCGATGACCGTCTTGCCGTACTTGGCGACGATCGGCTGCACCCGGTCCATGAACTTCACGTAGTCGGTGTGGCTGGTGGAGTGCGCCTCGTCGCCGCCGATGTGCAGATAGCGGCCCGGGGTGAGGGCGGCGATCTCCCTGATCACGTCGTCCACGAAGTCGTACGTGACCTGCTTGGGCACGCACAGCGAGCTGAAGCCGACCTCCGTGCCGGTGTACAGCGGGGGCGCCACGCCGTCGCAGTTGAGCTGGTCGTAGGAGGCCAGGGCCGCGTTGGTGTGGCCGGGCATGTCCATCTCGGGGACGACCTCCAGAAAGCGGGAGGCCGCGTACCGGACGATCTCCCGGTAGTCCGCCTTGCTGTAGTACCCGCCCCTGCCGCCGCCGACCTCGGTGGAACCCCCGTACGAGGCGAGGCGCGGCCAGGAGTCGATGGCGATGCGCCAGCCCTGGTCGTCGCTGAGGTGCAGATGCAGCTCGTTGATCTTGTAGAGGGCCAGCTGGTCGATGTACCGCTTGACCTGGGCGACGGTGAAGAAGTGCCGGGAGACGTCCAGCATGGCGCCGCGGTAGGCGTAGCGGGGGCGGTCCACGATGGTGCCGCCCGCGATCTGCCAGGGGCCGGGCTGGACGGTCCGCTTCTCCACGGCGGCCGGGAGGAGCTGACGCAGCGTCTGGACGCCGTGGAAGAGGCCGGCGGGGGCGCTCGCGGTGATGGTGACGCCGCCGGCGCCGCTGTGCAGCAGGTAGCCCTCGGCGCCGAGGCCGTTCGGCGCGAGGAGGAGCCGGATGCCGCCGGTGCCGTGGTCGGTGAGCGGCAGCGGATAGCCGGTGGAGGGCCGCAGGATGCCGGTGAGGTAGGCGCCGACGCGACGGGTCTCGGCCGAGCCGTCGACGCGCACACGGGTGGCGCTGGTGATGCGGTACGGGGTTCCGCCCGGCAGGACGGAGGCGGGCGCCGGGACCACCCGGTCCGGCGGGGCCGGGACCGCGGCGCGCGCGCTGGGCGCCGCGCCGAGGGTGAGGACACCGGCCGCAGCGACGAGCAGCAGCGATCCGAGGATGCGAGGGGTTCGGGGAGTCGTGCTGTGGTTCCGTCTCACATGCGCTCCCTTCAGATGTGGTCGAGACCACTCTCCCGCAGATCCGGTGAAACAATCTCTCCATGGCGGAAATCATCCAGAAGGACGGCATCTGGGCCTTCGACGGTGACGCCCTGCGGCTCACCCCGGGCCGGGACAGGAACGTCGGTCTGCTCCGCCGCGAGCTGGGCGAACTCGTCGTCCCCCTGGATGCGTTGGCCGGTGTCTCCTTCGAGCAGGGCAGGAGGTCGGGGCGGCTGAGGCTGCGGCTGCGGGACGGCGCCGACCCGCTGCTGCAGGCCACCGGGCGCCGGCTCGCCGACCCGGACGACCCCTACCAGCTGACGGTGGAGTCCGACCGGTACGGCGTCGCCGAGTACTTCGCGGACGAGGTGCGCAACGTCCTGTTGCTGGAGGGGGTTTCACCCGACCCCGTGACCGGGTTCCTGCTGCCGGGGCCTTCCCTGCCGGTGTCCGCCTCCGCCGGGGACGGCACCGCGGGCTTCGACGGGGAGCGGGTACGGCTGGAGTGGAACTGGAAGACGGAGGACGCCAAGGCCGCCACCGGCCCCCGGGCCATCCCGCTCGGGGACGTCGTCGGCGTGGAGTGGCAGCCGGCGGCCGGCCTGGAGAACGGCCATCTGCGGTTCCTGGTGCGCGACGCGCCGGTCACCGCGCCGCCCAAGTACGACCCGAACGCGGTCGAGCTGTGGGGCTTCAGGAAGGACCCGCTGATGGCCCTGGTCGCCGCCGCCGTGCAGGCGCGGCTGCCGCACCCTGCCTCGGCGGAGGCGCAGGTGCGCCCGGAGCCGCCGGCGCCCGCCGGGGCACGCGCCGAGGACGGCCACGACGCGCTGCTGCGGCGGCTGCGCGAGCTGGGCGAACTGCACCGCGACGGGGTGCTGACCGACGAGGAGTTCGCCCGGGCCAAACAGGCGGTCCTCAAACGGCTGTGAGGACCGCCCGCGGCGCCGGCAGTGACGTGGACCACACCCTCGGCCTCGGGGCGGGCGGTGCCGTCGATCGGTTGTTCGCTGAGATGCACATCACTTCCCGCGGGAAGCTGCCCGAAATCGGGCATGATTCTTGCGAAACGGCGACCGGTACCCCAGGATCTACCGGGTGCACGACGAACTTGTCGATCATCTGACGCGGTCCACGCCCCTGAGCCGGGGCGAGGCGCTGCGCGTGGTCCAGGACGTGCTCGCCTACTTCGACGAGACGACCCAGGATTTCGTCCGTCGCCGCCACCGCGAACTCCAGGCGCAGGGCCTGGTGAACACGGAGATCTTCGGACGGATCGAGGCGGACCTGAAATACCGGGCGGTGGCGCCGCCGGAGCTGACGCTCAGGCAGCTGCGCCGCATGGTCTACGGCTGAGACGCCAGGCTGAGAGATGCGTATACATGTGCGGAATTGTCGGATACATCGGGAAGCGTGACGTCGCCCCCCTCCTCCTGGAGGGCCTGCAGCGGCTGGAGTACCGCGGCTACGACTCCGCGGGCATCGTCGTCACCTCCCCGAAGACGCCCGGCCTGAAGATGGTGAAGGCCAAGGGCCGGGTGCGCGACCTGGAGGCCAAGGTCCCGGCGCGTTTCAAGGGCACGACCGGCATCGCCCACACCCGCTGGGCCACCCACGGCGCCCCCTCCGACGCCAACGCCCACCCGCACATGTCGGCCGACAACAAGGTCGCGGTCGTCCACAACGGCATCATCGACAACGCCTCCGACCTGCGCCGCAAGCTGGAGGCGGACGGCGTCGAGTTCCTCTCCGAGACCGACACCGAGGTCCTCACCCACCTCATCGCCCGCTCCCCGGCGGACAAGCTGGAGGAGAAGGTCCGTCAGGCCGTCCGCGTGATCGAGGGCACCTACGGCATCGCCGTGCTGCACGCCGACTTCCCCGACCGGATCGTGGTGGCCCGCAACGGCTCCCCGGTGGTCCTCGGCATCGGCGAGAAGGAGATGTTCGTCGCCTCGGACATCGCCGCCCTGGTCACCCACACCCGGCAGATAGTGACCCTCGACGACGGCGAGATGGCCACCCTCAAGGCCGACGACTTCCGCACCTACACCACCGAGGGCACCCGTACGACGGCCGAGCCCACCACCGTGGAGTGGGAGGCCGAGTCGTACGACATGGGCGGCCACGACACCTACATGCACAAGGAGATCCACGAGCAGGCCGACGCCGTCGACCGCGTGCTGCGCGGCCGCATCGACGACCGGTTCTCCACCGTGCACCTCGGCGGCCTCAACCTGGACGCCCGCGAGGCCCGGCAGATCCGCCGGGTGAAGATCCTCGGCTGCGGCACGTCGTACCACGCGGGCATGATCGGCGCCCAGATGATCGAGGAGCTGGCCCGCATCCCCGCCGACGCCGAGCCCGCCTCGGAGTTCCGCTACCGCAACCCGGTGGTGGACCCCGACACCCTGTACGTGGCGGTCTCCCAGTCCGGTGAGACGTACGACGTCCTCGCGGCGGTCCAGGAGCTGAAGCGCAAGGGCGCCCGCGTCCTCGGCGTGGTCAACGTGGTCGGCTCGGCGATCGCCCGCGAGGCGGACGGCGGCATCTACGTGCACGCCGGCCCGGAGGTCTGCGTGGTCTCCACCAAGTGCTTCACCAACACCACGGTCGCCTTCGCCCTCCTGGCGCTGCACCTCGGCCGCACCCGCGACCTCTCCGTGCGCGACGGCAAGCGGATCATCGAGGGCCTGCGCAGGCTGCCGGAGCAGATCACCGAGATCCTGAAGCAGGAGGAGGAGATCCGGAAGCTGGCCGAGAGCTACGCCGACGCCCGCTCGATGCTCTTCATCGGCCGGGTCCGTGGCTACCCGGTGGCCCGCGAGGCCTCCCTCAAGCTCAAGGAGGTCTCCTACATCCACGCCGAGGCCTACCCGGCCTCCGAGCTGAAGCACGGCCCGCTGGCCCTGATCGAGCCGGCCCTGCCCACGGTGGCGATCGTCCCCGACGACGACCTCCTGGAGAAGAACCGCGCGGCCCTGGAGGAGATCAAGGCCCGCGAGGGCAAGATCCTCGCCGTGGCCCACCAGCTCCAGGAGAAGGCCGACCAGACGATCGTCGTCCCCAAGAACGAGGACGAGCTCGACCCGATCCTCATGGGCATCCCGCTCCAGCTTCTGGCCTACCACACGGCGAAGGCCCTGGGCCGCGACATAGACAAGCCGCGAAACCTGGCGAAGTCCGTGACGGTCGAATAGAAAACGGAGCGGACCCCCACGTGAGCCACCTGACACGTGGGGGTCCTTTCCGTGCCGCTGTGGATCAGCCGGTGGCCGTCACCCCCCGGCCGGCGGCACGCCGGGGAAGCACCGTCGGCCAGTGCGCGACGGCCGCCGTCGCCGCGTACCAGGCCACCGCCCCGGAGACGACGGCCACCCAGCCGCCGACCTTGGTGAGAACGGAACTGTCCGCGAACTGCGCCACGGCGAGCACGAGCATCGCCAGGAACAGCAGCCCGTACACGGCCTGACCGAGACTGTCGCCGCCCGCCAGGGCCAGCGTGAGCGCCACGAGGGCGAACAGGACCAGGAAGAGCCCGGCCGCGTGGGCGGAGCCCTGACCGGAGACGGCCCAGGTGAACCACAGCGCGCCGAGGGCCACGAAGCCCGTGCCGGAGGCGCTGTCGCGGTCACGGAAGGCCAGCAGACCAACGAGGAAGAGCGCGACCCCGCCCACGTAGTGGGCCAGCGAGACGGCGTCGGAGGCCGCCACGCCGTCGATCACGCCGGTCGTACCGAGCCCGAACGCCAACAGGGTGACACCCAGGGCGAGTCGGCCGACCACGGTAGTGCTTCCGATTCCCGCGGAGACGTCGTTGTCCACGGCGGGCTCCCTTCATGCATGTGCAGTTGCGCGGTGACCGGTATATGCCCTTCACAAGGGCACAAACCACCTCTACGCGCGAGTAGTTTCGTGCTGCACAAAGGAAGTTGACGGGGCGTGAGACGCTCAGGGGATGACGATCACGGGCCGCTTCGCCCGCTTGGCGAGCCGTCCCGCGACCGAGCCGAAGATCCGGCCGACGATGCCGTGCGTGGAGCCGACGACGATCGCGTCCGCCTCGTACTCCCGGCCCACCTCTTCGAGTTCGTGGCAGATGTCACCGCCGCGCTCGACCAGGATCCACGGCACCTCCGCCAGATAGTCCGCACAGGCCAGTTCCAGCCCCAGGACCTCGGTGCGGTGGTCCGGCACGTCGACGAAGACGGGCGGCTCGCAGCCGGCCCACACGGTGGTGGGCAGCCGGTTGGCGACATGGACGATGATCAGACCGGAGTGGGAGCGGTGCGCCATGCCGATCGCGTAGGCGAGGGCGCGCTCACTGGACGTCGAGCCGTCGAAGCCGACGACGACTCCGTGCCGGAAGGCAGGATCGCAGGAGGGGTGTGACTCTTCCGCCGCCAGGGGATCGGCCGCCGTGGGATCGGCGACCGGCCGCTTGCGGTCCGCGGGTTCGAAGAATTCGTGACCGGCCATGGCTGTCTCGGCGTTGTGATCCTTTATGGGTGGGTCGACAGTGTGCGACGGAGCTGTGTCCGGGAAACATCTTCCCCACCCCATACCCCCAAGGGTACGGCGGCACGCCTCCCGAGCCCAGATCCCGCGCACGCTCCGTAAGCGGTCCCCCGACGTCCGTAGGGGTTCACCGGAGCATGCACGAGCGACGCCCGTAACGCAATGCTCGCTGCCCCGTACAGGCGGTTTGCACGGGATTCACAGAAGTACGACCGGTGACCGACCGCTCGAACGGGCGTTGATCCCCGGTGAGCCACCGCCACAGGGAGTGCGACATGTCCGGACCCCGACCCAGAAGCGAGCAGCCCTCCGCGCCGGACACCGCCGGCGATGTGATCCGCTGGGCCGCCTTCAGCTGCGTCCTCGTCCCCGTGGTCCTGGTCTGGTACGGCACCTCGCTGGCCGGCGCGGCGGGGACCGCCCTGGGGCTGGCCGCGGTCACCGCCGTCTGCCGGCTGCTGCTGCGTCACTCCGAGCGTTGCGCCGCGCAAAGAGCCGGACGTCACACCCGGGGACAGACACCGGGCGACTGACCTGTTTCCGCACCTTCGAACGCTTCTTTTCAGCCAACTTCTGGATATCGGCCAGGAGGGCCCCCGACCACCCCCCAACCCCCGTTCCACCTGCGCGGAAAGGGCCTACGGGCCGCTGCGCACCCTACGCGGTTTGGCCACTGCGACAAGGCGCACTTCCCTGCACGCCCCGCGAGTGCAACGCTTCGTGATCGAATGCTTCACGCCAAGTTGTCATGTCGACAATGTGCCGCATTTGGAACTGGTCACCGTGAGACCGCGGGACCCAGTAGATTCGATCTTGTCTTACGGCGGGGGACTCGTGCAGGACCGAGGGGAAACGTGCAGGAGCGACACAACCGAGGAGCCGCGACCACCGAGGGGGGCTTAGCAGTATGAGCCACGACTCCACTGCCGCGCCGGAAGCCGCAGCCCGGAAGCTGTCCGGGCGCCGCCGCAAGGAGATCGTCGCGGTGCTGCTGTTCAGCGGCGGCCCCATCTTCGAGAGTTCCATTCCACTGTCGGTGTTCGGGATCGACCGCCAGGACGCCGGCGTGCCGCGCTACCGACTACTGGTGTGCGGCGGCGAGGAAGGCCCACTGCGGACCACAGGGGGCCTGGAACTCACCGCACCGCATGGGCTGGAGGCGATCTCACGCGCCGGCACGGTCGTCGTACCGGCCTGGCGTTCCATCACCTCGCCGCCACCGGAGGAAGCGCTCGACGCGCTGCGCCGGGCGCACGAGGAGGGTGCCCGCATCGTCGGGCTGTGCACGGGCGCGTTCGTGCTCGCGGCGGCCGGACTGCTGGACGGACGCCCGGCGACCACCCACTGGATGTACGCGCCGACGCTGGCCAAGCGCTATCCGTCGGTTCACGTGGATCCACGGGAACTGTTCGTCGACGACGGCGATGTGCTGACGTCGGCCGGGACGGCGGCCGGGATCGACCTGTGTCTGCACATCGTGCGGACGGACCACGGCAACGAGGCGGCCGGCGCGCTCGCCCGGCGCCTGGTGGTCCCGCCGCGCCGCAGCGGCGGTCAGGAGCGCTATCTCGACAGGTCTTTACCCGAGGAGATCGGCGCCGACCCGCTCGCCGAGGTCGTCGCCTGGGCGCTGGAACACCTCCACGAGCAGTTCGACGTGGAGACGCTGGCGGCACGCGCCTACATGAGCCGCCGTACGTTCGACCGCCGGTTCCGCTCGCTCACCGGGAGCGCGCCGCTGCAGTGGCTGATCACTCAGCGGGTGCTCCAGGCGCAGCGGCTGCTGGAGACGTCGGACTACTCCGTGGACGAGGGGGCGGGCCGGTGCGGGTTCCGCTCGCCGGTCGCGCTGCGCGGGCACTTCCGCCGCCAGCTCGGCTCGTCCCCCGCCGCCTACCGGGCCGCCTACCGGGCCCGGCGGCCGCAGGGCGACAAGCCGGGCGAGGTGGACGCCCCGATGCCGGGGGCCGGCCAGCCGGGCCCGCCCGCGGGGCTGCCGGGTCCGGGACCGGTGGGCCCCGTGCCCTCGCTCCGGCACTCGGACGGGGACACCGGTGTGCCGCACCAGAGCCCCCGCGCGGCGGCCGGCGCGGTGAGCCTGCTGCCGGGGCCGCGCTCGGGCCGCTGAGCGGGGAGCGCGGGGGAGAAGGGGGCGGGCACACACCCGCCCCCTTCTTTCTGTGCTCTCCCCGTGCCCGGTGGACGGGCGGTCCGGGGAGGCCGGCGGCAGCACGGGGGCATCCAAAAGCGGACGTCAGCTTTAGGGTGGTCGCATGAACGATCGCATGGTGTGGATCGACTGCGAGATGACCGGCCTCTCGCTGTCCGACGACGCGCTCATCGAGGTGGCCGCCCTCGTCACCGACTCCGAGCTGAACGTACTCGGCGAGGGGGTGGACATCGTCATCCGCCCGCCGGAGCAGGCACTGGAGACGATGCCGGAGGTGGTGCGTCACATGCACACCGCGTCCGGGCTGCTCGCGGAGCTCCCGAACGGCACGACCCTGCGGGACGCCGAGGAGCAGGTCCTGGCGTATGTGCGGGAGTACGTGAAGGAGCCCGGCAAGGCCCCGCTGTGCGGCAACTCCGTCGGCACCGACCGCGGCTTCCTGCTGCGGGACATGCCGACTCTGGAGGACTACCTCCACTACCGGATCGTCGACGTGTCCTCGGTCAAGGAGCTGGCCCGCCGCTGGTACCCGAGGGCGTACTTCAACAGCCCGGAGAAGAACGGCAACCACCGGGCCCTCGCCGACATCCGCGAGTCGATCGCCGAGCTGCGCTACTACCGCGAGGCCATCTTCGTCCCGCAGCCCGGCCCCGACTCCGACACCGCGAGAACGATCGCCGCCAGGCACGTGCTGCCCGCCCAGTAGGCCGCCCGGGGTCCGCTCGGAGGCCCGCGCGAAAACCTGTGCGCGAGCACCCCTTCGGACCCTGTAGACTTCTTCTCGGCCGGTCGGGGAAACGACAAGTTCCACCGCCGGTCATGGTGGGTGTAGCTCAGCTGGTAGAGCACCTGGTTGTGGTCCAGGATGCCGCGGGTTCGAGTCCCGTCACTCACCCTCAGTGATCAGCCGGTGACTCCGTCTCAGGACGGGGCGCCGGCTGACTCGTTTCCGGAACACGCCGGGCCTGTCCGGGCCCTTCCCGCAGCGGCACCTCCGCCACCAGCAGCGCCGCCACGAACGCCGGCGCCCCGGCGGCCGGCCAGCAAGACGTGCCGGGTGCCCTCCGCCACCGCCTGCCGGTACGCCTCCCCCGTCGCCGTGGCCGGCACCGCCCGGGTGAACAGGGAGCCGAGGACCGCGACGCCCAGGGAGCCGCCGAGCCTGCGGAACAGGTTCGTCGCCGCCGAGGCCGCACCCCTTTCACTTCCCCGGCAAGGAGGCGCTGCTCTTCGGCATGGACGCCGGCCTGGAGGCCGCGCTGGTCGCGGCGGTCCGGGACCGCTCGCCGGACACCTCGCCGGTCCAGGCGCTGCGCGCGCACATGCTGGGCGCCCGGGCCTTCAAGGCGGCGCACGAGGAGCGGATGGCCTCGTTCCTCCGGCTCGTCACCGGCACTCCGGCACTCGTCGAGCCACCGGCACATGTGGATGCGGCACGAACGCGTCCTCGCCGAGGCGATCGCCGCCGACACCGGCGCCCCCGCCGACGACCCGGCCTGCGCGGCCCTCGCCACCTCGCCCTGGAGTCCCGCGCCCTCACCGGCACCCCCACCGACCCCGAGGCCACCGTCAACGCGGCGTTCGACCTGCTGGAGAAGGGCTGGGAGGGCGTACGCCCGACACCGGGGCGTCCCTCATAGGGGGCTGCCGCCGCTCATGACGATGCTCGGGGCACCAGTTCCGTGGGCAGTACCGCGTGCCGCCGCTCCGGGCCCCGTGACGCGGCCGGGCGGCGGTCGGCGATCTCGGTCAGCAGGAGGTCGATCATCGCCCGGCCCATCTCCTCGATGGGCTGGCGGACGCTGGTGAGGGGCGGGTCCATGTGGCGGGCGATGGCCGAGTCGTCGTAGCCGACGAGTGCCACGTCGTCCGGGATGCGGCGGCCCGCCTCGCGCAGCACCTGACGGGCGCCGGCCGCCATCACGTCCGAGCCGGCGAAGACCGCGTCCAGGCCCGGCTGCCGCTCCAGGAGCACGGACATGGCCCGCCGGCCGCCCTCCTCCGTGAAGTCGCCCGGCTCGACGAGGAGTTCGTCCACGCTCCGGCCCGCCTCCCGCAGCGCTTCGCGGTAGCCGTCGACGCGGCGCTGGGCGCCGTAGACGTCCAGGCGCCCGGTGATGTGCGCGATCAGGCCGCGGCCCCTGGCCAGCAGGTGCTCCACGGCCGAGCGGGCGCCGCCGTAGTTGTCCGAGTCCACCGAGGGAAGCGTCTCCCCGGCCGAGCGCGGGCCGCTGATCACGGCCGGGATCTCCAGCTGGGCCAGCAGGTCGGGCAGCGGGTCGTCGGCGTGGACGGAGACCAGGAGGACGCCGTCCACGCGGTGGGCGGCGAGGTACTGGGCCAGCCGCTGCCGCTCCCGGTCGTTGCCCGCGAAGATCAGCAGCAACTGCATCTCGGTGTCGGAGAGTTCGGCGCCGACACCGCGCAGCATGTCGGAGAAGTACGGCTCCGCGAAGAAGCGGGTCTCCGGCTCGGGGACCACCAGGGCGATGGCGTCGGTGCGGTTCGCGGCCAGGGCCCGGGCCGCCGTGTTGGGCACGTACCCGAGCTCGGCGACCGCCGCCTCGACCGCCGCACGGGTGGCGTCGCTGACCCGGGGCGAGCCGTTGATCACCCGGGACACCGTGCCCCGGCCGACCCCGGCCCGGGCCGCGACCTCCTCGAGCGTGGGCCGACCACCGCTCCGGCCCCGCGGTCCGTGGCTCGCCATGGGCTCCACCTCCCTCGACACAAATCCCGGCTGGCTGGAATGTAACAGCCCAGGCCAGAGCGACGGCGTTTCCGAGCGATCGGCGATGGCTCGTTAACACTCCGATAACTGGACGCAGTTGCCGCCGTCCGTTCCCTTGACACCCCGCCCGGGACCCGCGACTCTTCAACACATCACTTGTGGGAGCGCTCCCACAGTACCTGACACCTACACATCCCGCACGTTCCCCGCCCGAGCCGCAGCGAGCACGAACGGGCCCGATTCCATGCAGTTGGCCGGGGGGTCGGCACGTCAGGCAACAGGAGGACGCAATGCGCACGAGCATCCGCCGGTCCCAGCGGCTGATGGCCCTCGCGGCCGTCGCCGCGCTGACCACGGGACTGCTGGCCGGCTGCGCCAAGGACTCGAACGACGGCTCGTCGGACAACTCGGACGGTGGCAACGGCAAGGGCAAGATCACCCTCACCGTCGGGACCTTCGGCGTCTTCGGCTACAAGCAGGCCGGCCTCTACGACGACTACATGAAGCTCCACCCGAACATCAACATCAAGGAGAACGTCACCACCCGGACCG
Organism: Streptomyces sp. NPDC004561; assembly: GCF_053602155.1. Taxonomy (NCBI): domain Bacteria; kingdom Bacillati; phylum Actinomycetota; class Actinomycetes; order Kitasatosporales; family Streptomycetaceae; genus Streptomyces; species Streptomyces sp. NPDC004561. Next base: position 19,230 of record NZ_JBSGDB010000007.1, on the reverse strand, counting down.
ACGTCTACTGGCCGAAGGTGCTCACCCGCCTGCAGGCCGGCTCCGGCACCGACGACATCCAGGCCATCGAAGTCGGCAACATCACCGAGGCCGTGCAGACCCAGGCGGACAAGTTCGCCGACCTCGGCAAGGAGGTCGACAAGTCCCAGTGGCTGGACTGGAAGAACGCCCAGGCCACCACCAAGGACGGCAAGCTCATCGGGCTCGGCACGGACATCGGGCCGATGGCGATCTGCTACCGCAAGGACCTCTTCCAGAAGGCCGGGCTGCCGACCGACCGCACCAAGCTCGCCGACATGTGGAAGGGCGACTGGGCCAAGTACGTCGGAGTCGGCAAGCAGTACATGAAGAAGGCGCCCAAGGGCACCAAGTTCGTGGACTCGGCGGCCTCCGTCTACAACGCGGCCCTCGGCGGCGGCGACGAGCGCTACTACGACAAGGCGACCGGCAACGTCGTCTGGGACAAGTCGGACGGCGTGAAGAAGGCCTGGAACGTGGCGATGAGCGTCGCGACCAGCGACATGTCGGCGAAGCTGAAGCAGTTCGACCCGACCTGGGACCAGGGATACGCCAACGCGAGCTTCGCCACCGTCGCCTGCCCCGCCTGGATGCTCGGCTACATCGAGCAGAAGTCCGGTGACTCCGGCAAGGGCAACTGGGACGTGGCGGCGGCCCCGACCGCGTCCAACTGGGGCGGCTCCTTCCTCGGCGTGCCGACGGCGGGCAAGCACCAGAAGGAGGCCGTCGAGCTGGCCAAGTGGCTGACCGCGCCCGCGCAGCAGGCGAAGGTGTTCGCCAAGCAGGCGAGCTTCCCGTCCGTCCCGGCGGCCTACTCGAGCCTGCAGCCGGCCGCGGACACCACCGCGTACTTCTCGAACGCGCCGATCACCCAGATCTTCTCCGACTCGGCGAAGACCATCCCGACGCAGTACTTCGGCATCAAGGACCAGCCGATCAACTCGGCCATCACCGACGTCGGCATCCTCCAGGTCGAGCAGAAGGGCAAGTCGCCGTCCCAGGGCTGGGACGCGGCGTCCAAGGAGATCAAGGACGTGCTCGGCCAGTGACCAGCTCCAAGCAGGCTCTCGCGCACCCCGCGTCGAGCGCCGAGGCCGCGCCCGGCACCCCGCCGGGCGCGGCCCGGGGCGCTCACGGTCGCGGTACGCCGGCGGGCACCGACTCCTGGCGCAGCCGGCTGTACCGCTGGGACATGAAGGCGTCGCCGTACGCGTTCGTCGCCCCCTTCTTCGTCCTGTTCGGGGCCTTCACCCTCGTCCCGCTGCTCTACACGGCCTGGTACTCGCTGCACGACGTGCAGCTGGCCTCGCTGGACCACCAGACCTGGACGGGCCTCGGCAACTACAAGAACCTGTTGTCCTCGGACTTCTTCTGGAACGCGCTCGGGAACACCTTCACCATCGGGGTGATCTCGACCGTGCCGCAGCTGCTGGCGGCGCTGGGGCTCGCGCATCTGCTGAACTACCGGCTGCGCGGCTCGACCGTCTGGCGCGTGGTGATGCTGACCCCGTACGCCACCTCGGTGGCCGCGGCGACCCTGGTGTTCACGCTGCTGTACTCGTGGGACGGCGGCATGGTCAACTGGATCCTGCACTTCTTCGGGGTGAATCCGGTCAACTGGCGCGAGTCGGACTGGGGTTCGCAGTTCGCGGTGTCGTCCATCGTGATCTGGCGGTGGACGGGCTACAACGCGCTGATCTACCTCGCGGCCATGCAGGCGATCCCGGCGGACCTGTACGAGTCGGCGGCGATCGACGGCGCCAACCGCTGGCAGCAGTTCCGGCATGTGACGGTCCCGCAGCTGCGGCCGACCATCCTCTTCACGGTCGTCGTCTCCACCATCGGCGCCACGCAGCTCTTCGGTGAGCCGCTGCTCTTCGGCGGGGTCAGCGGGTCCAAGGGCGGCTCCGAGCACCAGTACCAGACGCTCGGCCTGTACATGTACGACCAGGGCTGGATCATCGGCAACCTCGGCAAGGCGTCCGCGATCGCCTGGTCGATGTTCCTCATCCTGCTGATCGTCGCCGCGGTCAATCTGCTGCTCACCCGACGGCTGAGGAAGTCCCAATGAGCGAACTGACCATCCCCCGGGCGGTGCGCGAGGAGCGGCGGCCCCGTGGCATGGGCGCCGGCAAGCAGCTGCACGCGGGCCCGGTGACGTACGTCGTCCTGACCGTCTTCGCGCTCGTCTCGCTGGCCCCGCTGGTGTGGACGGCGGTCGCGGCCTCCCGCACCGACCGGCGCCTCGCCCAGACCCCGCCCCCGCTGTGGTTCGGCGGCAACCTGTTCAGGAACCTCCAGGCGGCCTGGGGCCAGGCGGGGCTCGGCACCGCGATGTTCAACTCGGTGCTCGTGGCGGGCACGATCACGATCAGCACGGTGCTGTTCTCCACGCTGGCCGGTTTCGCCTTCGCCAAGCTGCGGTTCCGGTTCTCCGGCCTGCTGTTGCTGCTGACCGTCGGCACGATGATGATCCCGCCGCAGCTGGCCGTCGTACCGCTGTATCTGTGGATGGCGGACCTCGGCTGGTCCAACCAGCTGCAGACGGTGATCCTGCCGAGCCTGGTGACCGCGTTCGGCACGTTCTTCATGCGGCAGTACCTGGTGCAGGCGCTGCCGTCCGAGCTGATCGAGGCGGCCCGGGTGGACGGGGCGAACAGTCTGCGCGTCGTCTGGCACGTGGTCCTCCCGGCGGCCCGGCCCGCGATGGCGGTGCTCGGCCTGCTGACGTTCGTGTTCGCCTGGAACGACTTCCTGTGGCCGATCATCGCCCTGAACCAGCAGAACCCGACCGTGCAGGTGGCCCTGAACTCGCTCGGCACCGGCTATGTCCCGGACCAGGCGGTGATCATGGCGGGCGCGCTGCTCGGCACCCTGCCGCTGCTGGTCGCGTTCCTGCTGTTCGGCAAGCAGATCGTGGGCGGGATCATGCAGGGTGCGATCAAGGGCTGATCGCCGTTCGCCAGGGGCCGGGCCACCGCCGCCCCGGCCCCCTCCCCCGCCCCTGTCCTCCCTCCCCCTTCGACGGTCTTTCACGACTCATACGGGAGCGCTTTCATGCTTGAATCCCCTTCCTCCGCGGTCTTTCCTTCCGCCTTCCTCTGGGGCGCCGCGACCTCGGCGTACCAGATCGAGGGGGCGGTGCGGGAGGACGGCCGCACCCCCTCGATCTGGGACACCTTCAGCCATACGCCGGGCCGCACGGCCGGCGGCGAGACCGGTGACATCGCTGTCGACCACTACCACCGCTACCGCGAGGACGTGGCGCTGATGGCCGGGCTGGGCCTGAACGCCTACCGCTTCTCCGTCTCCTGGTCCCGGGTGCAGCCGACCGGCCGGGGTCCGGCGGTCCAGGTGGGCCTGGACTTCTACCGACGTCTGGTGGACGAGCTGCTGGCGCACGGCATCAGGCCGGCCGTCACGCTCTACCACTGGGACCTTCCGCAGGAGCTGGAGGACGCGGGCGGCTGGCCGGAGCGGGAGACCGCGTACCGGTTCGCGGAGTACGCACAGCTCGTCGGCGAGGCCCTCGGCGACCGGGTGGAGCAGTGGATCACCCTCAACGAGCCCTGGTGCAGCGCCTTCCTGGGCTACGGCTCCGGCGTGCACGCGCCCGGCCGTACCGACCCGGCGGCCTCGCTCCGGGCGGCCCATCACCTCAACCTCGCGCACGGCCTGGCCGCTTCGGCGCTCCGGTCGGCGATGCCGGCCCGCAACCGGATCGCGGTCAGCCTCAACTCGTCCGTCGTACGGCCCCTCACCCAGGACCCCGCCGACCTCGCGGCGGCCCGGCGCATCGACGACCTGGCCAACGGCGTCTTCCACGGCCCGATGCTGCACGGGGCCTACCCCGCGTCGCTGCTCACGGCGACGGCGCCGGTCACCGACTGGTCGTACGTCCGCGACGGCGACCTGCGCACGATCAACGCGCCCCTGGACGCGCTGGGCCTGAACTACTACACCCCGGCCCTGGTCTCGGCGGCCCCCGGCAAGGTCGAGGGCCCGCGCGCCGACGGCCACGGCGCCAGCGACCACTCCCCCTGGCCGGCGGCCGACGACGTGCTGTTCCACCAGGCCCCGGGCGAGCGCACGGAGATGGGCTGGAGCATCGACCCGACGGGCCTGTACGACCTGATCACGCGCTACTCCCGGGAGGCCCCGGGGCTCGCGTTGTACGTGACGGAGAACGGCGCGGCCTACGACGACAAGCCCGACCCCGACGGCCGGGTGCACGACCCCGAGCGCATCGCCTACCTGCACGGCCATCTCTCGGAGGTCCGCCGCGCCATCGCGGACGGCGCGGACGTGCGCGGCTACTACCTCTGGTCCCTGATGGACAACTTCGAGTGGGCCTACGGTTACGGCAAGCGGTTCGGCGCGGTCTACGTCGACTACGCCACCCTGGAGCGCACCCCTAAGTCCAGCGCCCACTGGTACGGGGAGGCGGCGCGGACGGGGGTGCTGCCCGAGGTGGGGCCGGCCACCTGACGGGGGGATGGGGCGCGGCCCGTTATGGGGGGACGGGCCGCGCCCCCGCGGCTCGGGAGCCGGTCACTTGAAGGCGGCGAAGGCCTTCGAGAACGCGCCCGCGTCCTGGACGACGGAGCTGCAGGTGGCGTCGGCGGTGGGCTTGGCGCCGCCGGCGCACTGCTTGTCCCGGGTCGCGGACCACATCGACAGGCCGCCGAGGCCCTTGGAGTTGGCGAAGCTCACCAGCTGGCCGGCGTCGTCGACCTTGAAGACCTCGGAGGAGACGTCGTTGACGCCGATCATCGGGGTGACGGCGACGGTCTTCCAGGCGGCGGAGTCGGACAGGCCGAGCACGCTCTTGACCTGCGCCTGGGTGGCGGTGGCGGCCTGCTCGGCGTAGGTGCCCATGTCGCCGTTGTACGAGGCGCCGTAGTCCATCGCCATGATGTTGACGGTGCCGATCCGCACGCCGTTGGACTTGGCGTCGGACAGCAGGTTGACGCCGTCCTGGGTGAGGCCCTCGGGCATCACCGGGAGGGTGAAGGAGACGTCCAGGTTCGGGTGCTGGGCCTGGAGCTTGGCGATGGCCTGGGCGCGGCGGGTGTTGGCGGCCGTGTTGGGCAGCGCGCCGCCCTCGACGTCGAAGTCGACCTTGGTCAGCTTGAAGGCGTCGACCGCCTTGCCGTACGCCGCCGCGAGCGCGTCCGCCGAGGAGCAGGTGGTGGCCAGCTCCGAGCCGGAGGCTCCGCCGAAGGAGACCCGGACGTCACCGCCCTTGGCGCGCAGGGAGCCGATCTGCGCGGCGACGCCGTCGCTGGTCAGGTCGGTCACGCCGCCCCACTTGGGGGTGCAGCCGCCGCCGTCGGTGACGAAGGCGAGGTTGTAGTTCTTCACGCCGGTCGCGTCGGCGGCGCCGAGCAGGTCGAAGGCCGGGTAGAGCGAGGTGTCCACGTAGGGGGCGAAGCCGGCGGAGGCGGTGGTGCCGCTGGCGGTGGTGCCGGTGGGGGTGGGGGTCGCGCTCCGGGTGGGGGCCGGGCTCTGGGTGGGGGTGGACGACCTGGTGGGGGTGGGGGTCGCGGTGGGCGACTGGGTCTGGGTGGGGCGGCCGCTCGGCTCGGGCGTCGGGCCGCTGCCCGGCGAGCACTGGGCGTTGTCGATACGGCAGCCCGTCGGGTCGCCGCTGCCGTTGACCACGAAGCCGACGGTCGCGGACCTGCCGGGGGCGAGGCCCTCGGTGTCCCACTTCGCGGGCCGCACGGTGACGTGGTTCCCGCTGACGCTCGACTCGCCGTTCCACAGGGAGGAGAGCTTGGCGCCCGCCGGCAGGTCGAACTCCAGCGTCCAGGTCTTCTCCTGCTGCCCGCTGTTGTTGGTGACGACGTACTGGGCGGTGTAGCCCGTGGACCAGTCGCTGGTCCTGGTGTACGCCGCGTTCACGCCGGCCGCGTTGGCGGTACCGGTGAGCAGGAGCGCGCCGCCTCCGACCACGGCCGCGGCGACCAGACCGCCTATCGCCTTGTTCCTGCCACTGATCCTGCGCCGGTGCGTGCTCATGCGCGTGCCTGCCTTCGTTCATCACGGGGGTGAGGTGCGGCAGCACGCTAGCGAGCCGGAATCGGACAAACGGCTTGATGCGGGCGGTCGTTGAAGACCTTAGGCTTCGCTTAAGGAAGGGATCGGGGGCGGTTAAAGGTCGAGACCAATTTGCCCGGTCGGCGCCGGCGCATCGCCCCCCGGTGTCCCCGCCCCACCGGCTTGCGGCCGTCCAGCTGGAACCAGATCCGTATCTCGGTGCCGCCGAGGACCGAGGCGCCGATGCGGACGTCCCCGCCGGTGGACTCGGCGAGCCGGCGCACGATGTCCAGGCCGAGGCCGGTCGAGCCGGCGTTCCCGGAACCCCGGCCGCGGGCCATCGCCGCCTCGGGGTCGGGTATGCCGGGGCCCGCGTCGGAGACCAGCACGATCACCGCGTCCTCGCCGTTGTGCACGTCGACCGCGAAGGCGGTGCCCTCCGAGGTGTGCCGGAAGACGTTGCCGAGCAGGGCGTCGAGCGCGGCGGCCAGGTCGGCGCGGGCCACGGGTATGCGCACCGGGCGTTCGACGCCGGCCACCCGCCACTTGCGGCCCTCGTCCTCGGCGAGCGCGGACCAGAACTCCATCCGCTCACGGACCACTTCGGCCGCGTCGCAGCCGGCGCCGGGCCCCGGCGCGGCCGTCTGCGGCTTGGCCTCCCGCGCGGTGCGGATGATGGTGTCGACCTCGCCCTCCAGCTGGGCGACGGCGGCCCGGGTCTGCTCGGCGGCCGGTCCGGCGCCCAGGGAGGCCGCGTTCAGCCGCAGGACGGTGAGCGGGGTGCGCAGCCGGTGGGACAGGTCCGCCGCCAGCTCCCGTTCGTTCGCGAGGAGTTGGACCACCTGGTCGGCCATGGAGTTGAACGCGACGGCGGCGAGCCGGAGTTCCTTCGGGCCCTCCTCCGGGACCCGGGCGCCCAGCTTGCCCTCGCCCAGTTCGTGCGCGCCCTCGACCAGCCGCTGCGCGGGCCGGACCATGCGCACGCCGAGCCGGTCGGCGACGGCGACCGAGCCGACGATCAGCGCGAGGCCGACGGCGGCGAGCACCGCCCAGGCCGTGCCGACGCCGTTGGTCACCTCGGACTCGGGGACGTACACCTCGACGACCGCGATCGAGCCGGAGCCGAGGGCGACCGGCTGGAGCAGGGTGGAGCCGCCGGGGACGGAGGTCGTGGAGGCCCGGCCGAGCTTGCGCACGGCCTGGATGTCGGGGCCGGCGGCGCGTTGGCGGCCGAGGTCGAGCGCGGCCCGGCCGCTGTCGGCGGGCAGGTGGACGGCCATCCCGGAGTCGGCGCCTGCGGAGGCCACCACCCGCTCCAGCTTGTCCCGGTCGGTGGTGATGGACAGCGCGGGCGCGACCGCGGCGGCCTCCCGCTCGGCGTTGGAGAAGGCGCGGTCGCGGGCCATCTCCTTGACGACGAGGCCGAGCGGGACGGCGAAGGCGACCACGACCATCGTGGTGACCGCCAGGCACACCTTGACCAGGGCCCATCTCATCGCGGTGCCCCCTCCGCCGGTGGTTCGAGCTTCACGCCGACTCCGCGCAGGGTGTGCAGATAGCGCGGCCGGGCGGCCGTCTCGCCCAGCTTGCGGCGCAGCCAGGACAGATGGACGTCGATGGTCTGGTCGTCGCCGTAGGACTGCTGCCAGACCTCGGCGAGGAGTTCCTTGCGGGCCACGACCACGCCGGGGCGGCCGGCGAGGAAGGCCAGCAGGTCGAACTCGCGGCGGGTCAGGTCGAGCCCGACGCCGTCCAGTTCGGCCTGGCGGCGCAGCGGGTCGACGGTCAGGCCGCCGACGCGCAGGACGGACGAGGGCGGGGCCTCGCCGCCGCCGGAGCGGGCCCGGCGCAGCACCGCCGCCATGCGGGCGGAGAGGTGCTCGACGGAGAACGGCTTGGTGAGGTAGTCGTCCGCCCCCGCGTTCAGCAGCCGGACGACCTCTGTCTCGTCGTCCCGGGCGGTGGCGATGATGACCGGCACGTCGGTGATGCCGCGCAGCATCTTCAGGGCCTCGGAGCCGTCCAGGTCGGGCAGGCCGAGGTCCAGGACGACCACGTCGAAACGGAAGTGGGCGACCTCGCGCAGCGCTTCGAGTGCCGTGCCGACGCTGCGCACGGTGTGCGAGGCGTCGGTCAGATGCCGGATGAGCGCCGAGCGTACGAACTGGTCGTCCTCGACCACGAGCACACTTGCCATGCGCCGCACCGTACGCCATGCGGCCCACCCCGGGTTGGAGCCTGTGGACAACTCGGAACATGTGCGCACGGCGGTGTCCCTGGGGCAGTATGGCCCGCGATGCGCAGAGGACTCGTACACGTACTGGCGTGGCTGCTCGCGACGGGAGCGGCGGTCACGCTCTCGTGGTGGGGCGTGCACACGGTGATGGCGGGCACGGCGTACGACCCGCCGCGCGCCCTGCCGGTGACGGCCGCCGACGCGACGACCCAGGGAGCGAGACCTTCCGTCTCGGCCCCGCCCCGGCCGGCCCCGTCGCGGAGTCCCTCGACCGCGCCGTCGAGGCCCGCGGCCTCCCCCAGCGCCTCCGCTCCGGCCCCGAAGGCCACCGCCTCCGGCCAGGTCAAGGGGTACGACACCGATGGCGGCCGGGCGGTCTTCGACCTGGGCGCGACGAGCGCCACGCTGGTCTCGGCGACGCCCGGGACCGGCTGGTCGATGCAGCTGTGGAAGACGGAGACATGGATCCGGGTGGAGTTCAGCCGGGGCACGGACCGGGTGTCGGTGTTCTGCACCTGGCACGACGGGCCACCGCACGTGGAGATCGGCACCTACTGACCGGGGCGGGTGCTCAGCGGAACACCGAGGGCGGCGGGGCCGGGGAGGCCACCGCCGCCTCGTCCGTGACGGGGAGCGCGCCGCCGGTGAAGTCGCTGAGCCGCCTGCCGTGTTCGAGCCGGCCCGGGTGCGGGTCGGAGGCGGCGCGGCGGGTGAGTTCGGCGAGCGGCAGCGGGAGGTCGGAGGCGACCAGGACCGCGTTGCCGAAGCGCTTGCCGCGCAGGACGGCCGTGTCGGCGATCAGCGCGAGTTCGGGGAAGCGGGCGGCGGCGGTGGCGATCTGGCCGCGCAGGTGGGCGAGCGGCGGACCGTCGGCGAGGTTGGCGGCGTAGACGCCGGACGGCTTCAGGGCGCGGCGGACCTCGTCCAGGAACTCGGTGGAGGTGAGGTGGGCGGGGGTGCGGGCGCCGCTGAAGACGTCGGCGATGACCAGGTCCGCCCAGCCGTCGGGCACCTTGGCGAGTCCCGCGCGGGCGTCCGCCGAGCGCACCCGTATCCGTGCGTTGGGGTCCAAGGGCAGCTCGCGGCGGACCAGTTGGACCAGGCCGGCGTCCCGTTCGACGACCTGCTGGGTGGACCGGGGGCGGGTGGCGGCGACGTACCGGGCGAGGGTGAACGCCCCGCCGCCGAGGTGCACGGCGTGCACCGGCTTGCCGGACGGGACGACGAGGTCGATGACATGGCCGAGGCGGCGCTGGTACTCGAAGGACAGGAAGGCGGGGTCGTCCAGGTCGACGTGCGACTGGGGCGCGCCGTCGATCAGCAGGGTCCAGGCACGGCCGCGGTCCGGGTCGGGTATCAGCTCGGCGAGCCCGCCGTCGACCGACTCCACGACGGCCTCGGCGGCCGCCGATCCGCGCCGGGTGTTCCTCGACCTGCCCACCGGTCCATTTTCGCAGGTGCCACGGGCAGCCGCGTCACCGGCAGCTGTCGGCCGCCTCGATCAGCCGGGCCGCCTCCCCGAGAGCCCGGCGCAGCACCACCGGGTCGGTGGCGAGGTCGGCCTCGCCGGGCGGCAGCAGCCAGTCGGAGCCCTCCACGGGCGGCTCGGGATCCAGCCGCAGGCCGCGCCCGTTCGTCTCGGTGCAGGTGCTGCCCGGCACGTCCCAGCAGGCCGCCGTGCCGGCCGGCACCAGGAAGCCGAGGGTGCCGCAGCCGTCGTCGTGCAGCACCGGCCCCACCGCGTCGGCGGCCCCGCGCCGCAGGATGTCGACCGCCTCAAGTCCCTGCCGGGTCGGCACCGTCACGAGGTCGCACGCCGTCGTGTCACCCACGGCCGGCGTCGACGGCACCGGTGACGACAGACAAGGTTCGTTGCTCTGGCTGGTCTCCATGCCGGCCTCCACCACACAGCCCTGTTGCGGTCCATGGGATCCAACGCGTCAACCCGTCAACGGCTACGGCACAAGTGCGCCGCAAAGGATGGCACTTCATGGCAGATCGTGGATGAGATATCCGATTTGTAGCCAAACACAGCGTGGCGGGACCTTCACAGCAGGTACGTTCATGCCCGCCGGAACCAGGGCGTCACACGGACAACTCGTCCCGAATCCGCCCCGGCCCCGGCATGGTTCGACGGTTCGCACGAGAGGACCCGGCCATGGCGTCGTCAACCGCGACCTCGTCACAGCCCGAACGGCCACCCCGGCCGAACATCGCCTTCCGGCAGTTGCGCGGGCGGCGCTCACCGGCCGAGTTCGCGGCGCTGGTGCGGCGAGCCGCGCGCGAGATCGGTGAGCGGGTCAGCTGTGACGCGCGCTACGTCGGACGGGTCGAGGCGGGCGAGATCCGCTGCCCGAACTACGCGTACGAGCGGGTGTTCCTGCACATGTTCCCCGGCCGCACGCTCACCGATCTCGGCTTCGCGCCCCGCTCGTCCGTCCGCGGACGCTCGGTGCGTCCGGCCCCGGACGCACCCGGTGCACCCACCGCGGGTGAGTGCCCGGAGGCCGACGGGACCGGCGGGGCCACTGAGACGTGGGGGGCCATAGAGCCGTATGACACACAGGACCCGTACGACCCGCACGAGCCGTACGAGAAAGACCGACCGAACCACGAGGAGAGCGACGTGCTGCGTCGCGCATTCATGACCGGCGGAGGCGCCACGATGGCCGCCGCCACGCTGGGCCCGCTGCGGCTCACCACGGACGCCATGGCCGCGGTCCGGCCGACGCGCCGGCCCGGAACGCCCGAGGCGGCCGCCCTGGAGGAGGCCGTCCGCCGGATCCGGCTGCTCGACGACCGGCACGGCGCCGACGGCCTCTACCGGCGGGCGGCCGCTCCCCTGCGCGCCGCCTACGCGCTGCTGGACGCCGGCGCGACCCGGCAGACCACCGTCGACCGGCTGCACGCGGGCGCGGGTGAACTCGCCATCTCCGTGGGCTGGCTGGCCCATGACTCCGGCCGCTTCGACGACGCCCGCTCGCACTACGCCGAGGCCCTGGCCACGGCCCGGATGACCGGCGACGCGGGGCTGGAGGCGCACGCCTTCTGCAACACCGCGTTCCTCGCCCGGGACGCCGGCCGCCCCCGGGAGGCGGTCCGGGCCGCCCAGGCCGCTCAACGCGCCGCCCGCCCCCTGGGCTCAGCCCGGCTGATGTCCCTGCTCGCCCTGCGGGAGGCGGGCGGCTGGGCGGGGCTCGCCGACCGCGCCGGCTGCGAACGGGCCCTGGCACGCGCGCAGGCCCTCTTCGCGCGGGGCCACTCGGACGCCGACCCCGAGTGGATGAGCTTCTACGGCGAGGCCGAGCTGGAGGGGCTGGAGGCGCAGTGCTGGTCCATGCTGGGCGACTGGCGCCGCGCGTCCCGGCACGCGCACCGGGCAGCCGACCTTCAGGACCCCCACTTCGCGCGCAACATCGCCCTCTACACGGCGGAACTGGCCGACGACCTCGCGCGCGAGGGCCGGCCCGACGAGGCCGCCGCCGCCGGTCTGCGTGTGCTGTCCCTGCTGGACCTGGTCCAGTCCTCCCGCATCCAGACCATGCTCGCGGGCACGGCGCGGGTGCTGCTGCCGCACCGGCGGGCGTCGGGGGTCTCCGAGTTCCTGGACCGGCACGCGTCCATGCCGAGAACGGGAAGGGCCTGACAGCCGGGGGCGCCCGGTCAGTCGGACAGGTGCCCCAGGTCGTTCCAGCTCTCGATCGCCGGTTCCCCGTACGCCCAGCCGAGCACGGACAGTGACGTCGGGTTCAGGCGAATCCGGGCGGCGAAGTCCAGCGGAAGTCCCAGCCAGCGGGCGCCTATGGACCGCAGGATGTGCCCGTGGGCGAAGACCAGGACGTCACGGTCGGCGGAGCGGGCCCAGCCGACCACGTCGTCCGCGCGCGCGGTGACCTCGGCGAGGCTCTCCCCCTCGGGGACGCCGTCGCGCCAGATCAGCCACCCGGGCCGCACGTCCTGGATCTCCGCCGGCGTCATGCCCTCGTACGCGCCGTAGTCCCACTCCAGCAGCGCGTCCCATCGCTCGGCGCGCTCGCCGAACCCGGCGATCTCGCACGTCTCGCGCGCGCGGGAGAGCGGGCTGGTGCGCACCTCCACCCCGGGGAGCCCGTCGAGCGGAGCGCGGTGGAGGCGCTCGCCGAGCAGCTTGGCCCCGTGCCGGCCCTCCTCCAGCAGCGGCACGTCGGTCCTGCCGGTGTGCTTGCCGGACAGCGACCAGGCCGTCTGTCCGTGCCGGGCCAGCAGGATGCGCGGTGCCATGGAGGACCTTTCCGGGAAACGGACGCCACAGGGACGCCACGGAAACGGGAAGAGAGGACCCCTCCATCATCGCGCACCCCCCTCCGGGGCAACCCGGCGGCCGATCTCGACGTCTTTGTGGTCCGGAGCGCCCTCATGGGCGGGATACGGACACCGTAAAGTGGCACGGTCGCCCGGCCGGGCGTGCCGCGCAGCAGGAGGGGGAGGGCGATCGGATGCCGCAGACCGAGACACCGGGCACCGAGGTGGCGCCCCGTACCCGGCTGCGCTGGTGGACCGAGCTGCCGCTCATCCTGCTGGTGTACGGCTGCTACTCGGCCGGCCGTCTCCTCGTCCGCGGTGACGTCCACGGCGCCGTCGACCACGGCCTGGCGATCCTGCGCCTCGAGAAGCTGCTGAACCTGAACGCCGAGCACCCGCTGAACCGGCTCTTCACCCGCGAGCCGTGGCTCGGGATACCGGCCGACTTCTGGTACGCCTCACTGCACTACCTGGTCACGCCCGCGATCCTCGTGTGGCTGTTCCGGGCCCGCGCCGAGCACTACCGGCGGGCCCGCACCTGGCTGATGACGTCCACGTTCATCGGCCTGATCGGCTTCACGCTGCTGCCGACCTGCCCGCCGCGCCTGCTGTCCGCCGGCCACGGCTTCGTGGACACCATGGCCCACTACAGCACGTACGGCTGGTGGGGCGCCGACGCCAGCGCGCCGCGCGGCATGGGCGGGATGACCAACCAGTACGCGGCCATGCCCAGCCTGCACGTCGGCTGGGCGCTGTGGTGCGGGATGATGCTGTGGCGGCACGGCGGCACGCGCCTGGCGAAGGTCCTCGGCGTCCTCTACCCGCTCGGCACCGCTCTCGTGGTCATGGGCACCGCCAACCACTACTTCCTGGACGCCGTCGCCGGCGTGGCCGTGATGGGCGTCGGCTCCCTGCTGGGGCCGCAGGTGACGCGGGTCCTGGAGCTGCTCCGGGCCCGTGTGTTCCGGCGCACCACAGCCGTCGCGGGCGGCACGGGTTCCCCGATTGTCAGTGCCGGATGCCAGACTTCCGCGGGTGAGCGATTTCCACGGCAGCGCGAGTCGCGGCTCGACGACGGAGCCGAGCCGGACGCCTCTCCCGCGGACGCGGGCGACGGGGCTCCGGCAAAGGCTCGCTGAGCTGCGCGGTCCCGACGTACCGGCCAAGGCCCTGGACGCGCGCGCCCTCGCGGCGCTGGCCGCGAACCCCGGGTGCCGCAGGCGGGCGATCCTGGACGGCGCCGGGGTGGACAAGGCACGGCTGGCGAGCGCGCTGGGCGCGCCGTCCGGGTTCGGTCAGTCGCAGTTCGCGCTGACCCGGGGGAACGCGTTCGAGGCCAAGGTGAAGGCGGACGGCGGCGCGGAACTGCTGCGGCTGGCGCACGCCCGGCTGGACCCGGGCGCCCGGCCGCCGGAGGGGGCCGCCGTCCCCGACCTCACCGCGCAGGGCCCCGAGGGGCGTACGGCCCGTACGGCGCTGGCGCTGCGCGAGGCCACCGGCGCCGGCGGCTGGACGCTCCTCGACCACCCGATGCTCGCGCTGGACGTGGCGGGTTCGCTCGCGTTCCTGGAGCCGGACGCGGTGGTGGTGCACCCGGACGGCAGCTGGTCGGTGGTGGAGATCAAGTCCTTCCCGATGCTGGACGGTTCGGCGGACCCGGCGAAGGTCGGCGCCGCCGCCCGGCAGTCGGCGGTGTACGTGCTCGCCCTGGAGCAGGTCGCCGCGCGGCTCGATCCGCCCCCGCGCGTGCACCACAGGGTGCTGCTGGTGTGCCCGAAGGACTTCTCCAACCTGCCCGCCGGATCGGCCGTCGACGTGCGCAAGCAGCGCGCGGTCACCGCCCGCCAGCTGGCCCGGCTCACCCGGATCGAGGAGATCGCCGACTCCCTGCCCGAGGGCACCTGTTTCGCGCCCGACCGGAGCGCCGGGGAACTCACGGCCGCCGTGGCGGCGGTCCCGGCGACGTACGCGCCCGAGTGCCTGTCCGCCTGCGAACTGGCCTTCCACTGCCGGGAACGCTCCGCCGCGGCCGGCGCCGTCACCCGCCTCGGGCGGCCCCTGCGCGCCGAACTGGGCGGCCTGACCACGGTCGAGGACGTCCTCGCGGCGGCCCGCGGCGAGAGCGGCGACCCCGACGACCCGGCGGTGGCGGCCCTGCGCCGGGCGGCGGAACTGCGCACCGAGGCCCTGCGGGAGGCCGCCGCCCGGGAGGTGACCGCGTGTCCCTGATCACCACCCTCGCCCGGCTGGAGGCCGTCGGCAGCGGCCGGGCCCAGCCGGCCGCGACCGTCCGGCACCGGCATCTGTCCGACCGCCCGCTGGTGTTCGTGCCGCTCACCACCGCCGGTGAGGCCGGCGCCCCGCTGGGCGCGCTGGTCGGCACCGACCGGGACGCGCCGCGCCTGCTGGTCGTGCCACAGCCCCGCGACCGCGACCTGCGCTTCGCGTTCCTCGCCGAACTGGCCGACGTCGTGCTGCCGTACGTCGACGACTGCGCGGAGTCCGTGGAGGCGGCCGAGCGCACCGAGACCGACCCGGAGACCGGCAAGCGGGTCAAGGTCGAGGTGGAGCTGTGCGCGGACGCGCCCCAGCTGATCGTGCCGAGCCGCGCGGGCCTGGACTTCGTACGGCTGCTCGGCCGGTCCATGCGCTTTCGCCGTACCGCGGAGCAGGACCCGGAGGCACCCCATCCGGCGCCGCCCCGGGTGCCGCTGCTCGGCCGGTGGCTGACCCACTACGGGGAGCGGTCCCGGGTCCCCGGCTCGGCGCTCCTGCTGGCCCTCACCGACGTGCTGTCCCAGCACTGGGCGACCGGCCAGTCCGGCCTGGAGGACCAACACCTGGGCGCGCTGCTCGCGTGGATCGATCCGCCGGAGGAGTCCGGCGGCGCGGAGGCGGCGCGCCGGGCGGAGCTGGCGCGGGACGCGGCCGGGCAGCTGCTGTGCCCGCCGGCCGGTCCGGCCACCGACCCGGCGTTCGACAACAAGCTGCTGGCCCCGGCGATCGAGCGCTACGACCGTGCGCGTGCCGCCCTGGCCGCAGCGGAGGACCCGCTGGAGGCCGACGACCGGCTCACCGCGCTGACCGGGGCCGAGCGGGAGATCCGCGACCTGGTGGCGAGCCGCACCCGGCCCACCTGGGACGCGGTGTGGCGGGGCCTGGACCTGCTGCGCGCGCTGCCGGAGGGCGCCCATGCCGAGGAGCGCTGGACCCGCGACCGGTGGTCGTTCACCGGCCACCGGGACCGGGTGCTGGCCGGGGAGCCCCCGCAGCCGCGCCGGGACGACGCGGTGACGGCGGCGAACAAGCTGGCGACGCGCGAGCGGGAGCAGGCCCGGCTGGAGGCGCAGGAGGCGCTGGACGACCCGCTGGTGATGGCGGGGCGGCGGCTGGCCGGGGAGGCGTTCGCGGGCGAGGTGACCGATGTCGTGATGGCGTACAGCGAGGGCAGACGGCCGAGCCCGCGCCCGCTGGTGACGGTCCGCACGGAGGACCGGCCGCATCTGGCGGAGCGGGCCAAGGTGTACCGCTCGCTGGACGGCAGGCCGCAGTCGGCGGAGTTCGTCGGGTACGAGACCGAGGGTGTGCTGGTGCTGCGGATCACGGACAAGATGGGCCGCGGCAAGGAGCCCGAGCCCGGCTCGGTGCCGGAGAAGGGCGACCGGGTCTGCTTCACGCTCTTCGAGCACGAGCAGCGCGGCGGGGCGAAGCTGCCCGACCCGGAGCAGACCCCGTGGACACACGGGGGTCCGCCCGGTGAGGCCGTGCGGGAGGCCGCCGATCCCGTCACCGCGGAGGACGTCCTGTGACGACCCTCGACCTCGACCCCGCAGCCGCCGCGGCCCGCGCCACCGACGCGATCCTCCGCGACACCCTGCACGGGACCGAGCGGGGCGTGGTGGTCGACTCGCCCCCCGGTGCCGGCAAGTCCACGCTGGTGGTCCGGGCGGCGCTGGAACTCGCCGACGCGGGCCGCCCGTTGATGGTGGTGGCGCAGACGAACGCCCAGGTGGACGACCTCGTGCTGCGCCTAGCCGAGAAGAATCCCGAGCTGCCCGTGGGCCGCCTGCACAGCAGCGACGCCGACCCGTACGACAAGGCGCTGGACGACTGGTCGAACGTCCGTACGTCCGCGAAGGCGGCCGATCTGAACGGCCTGCCGGTCGTCCTGTCCACCGCCGCGAAGTGGGCGCACGTGAAGGTGGACGAGCCGTGGCGGCACGCGATCGTGGACGAGGCGTACCAGATGCGCTCGGACTCGTTGCTCGCCGTGGCCGGTCTGTTCGAGCGGGCGCTGTTCGTGGGCGACCCGGGCCAGCTGGACCCGTTCTCGATCGTCGGCAGCGAGCAGTGGGCGGGCCTGTCGTACGACCCGTCGGCCTCCGCCGTCACCACTCTTCTGGCCCACAACCCGGAACTTCCGCAGCACCGGCTCCCGGTCTCCTGGCGGCTGCCCGCCTCGGCGGCTCCCCTGGTCTCGGACGCGTTCTACCCGTACACCCCGTTCCGCAGCGGCACGGACCACGGTGACCGCCGGCTGGCGTTCGCCGTGCCCTCGGACGGCTCCGGCCCGGACCGGGTGATCGACGAGGCGGCCGCGTCCGGGTGGGGCCTGCTGGAGCTGCCCGCCCGGCACACCCCGCGCACGGATCCGGAGGCGGTGCGCGCGGTGGCGGCGGTCGTGCGGCGCCTGCTGGACCGGGGCGGGGCCGCAGTCTCGGAGCGCTCACCGGATCCCGCCCCGCTCACCGCCGACCGCATCGCCGTCGGCACGGCCCACCGCGACCAGGCGGCCGCGGTGCGGGCGGCCCTGGCCGACCTGGGCGTCGCGGAGGTGACGGTCGACACGGCGAACCGCCTCCAGGGCCGCGAGTACGACGTCACGGTGGTCCTGCACCCGCTCTCCGGCCGCCCGGACGCCACCGCCTTCCACCTGGAGACCGGCCGGCTGTGCGTCCTGGCCTCCCGCCACCGCCACGCGTGCATCGTGGTCTGCCGCGCGGGCGTGGGCGACCTGCTGGACGACTACCCGTCCACGGAACCCGTCCAGCTCGGCACCCTGGTGAAGTTCCCGGACGGCTGGGAAGCGAACCACGCGGTCCTGGCCCGACTGTCCGAACACCGCATGAGCTGGCGACCGTGACCGGCGATGCCGGCCGAGCGCCGGGTGAGCTGGCGACCGTGACCAGCGGTGACGGCCGAGCGCCAGGTGCGCTGGTGGCCGTGAGCGGTGTTCCCGCGCCTGGCCGACGGCCTCCCAGCCGACACCGCCCCTCCGCCGGACGGAGTCCGGCACGCCGCCGGAGGCGGCCGATGAAAACAGCCCGGACGGCTGGGAAGCCAACCACGCGGTCCTGGCCCGACTGTCCGAACACCGCGTGAGCCGGCGACCGTGACCGGTGTTCCGGTGGCGGGTCCGGTGGGGTCGCGGGCTTGAGGGCCCCTTGCGTGGGCGCGGGACAATGGACGGTGGCCCACCTGAACGGCGGTGCCGAGCGAACGTACGAGGAGGAGATGAAGACATGGCGGAGCCCACGCCGCGTCGGCACGAACCGCGGCTACGCCCCGCGCCCCTGCTCTTCGAGCCCGCGGAGGCGGCCGGCGATCCCGAGCACTTCTTCCAACTGGAGTCGATCGAGGATCCGCGGGCACTGCTGGCCCGGGCGACGGAGCTGACCCAGGCGTTCCGCGCGGCCGCCGACCGGGCCGTGGAGTTCCAGGCCATCGCGGCGGCCCAGCTCTCCGACCCTCGCCGGTTCGACCGGCTGACCCCCGCCGACATCGCCGAGCAGGCGGAGTGGACCGAGGACTACGCGAAGAAGATGGTCGAGTACGGCCGGGACCTGATGCGGGGGAACAGCGAGGGACGCACGACCGCTGACCCGGTGTGATCCCTCGGCTGGCATATGCCAGGCGGGCAAGATACTCCTCCTCCCACCACCCTGTCCCGGTTTTCGGCAACCGAGGAGAATCACACGCTCACGGCCGGTAGACGTAGTCGGTATGAGCAGCACACCGAACGTCACCCGCGCCACCTCCGACGGCGTCACCTGGCTCGCCTCGGCAGGAACGTATCCGCGAAGCACGCTGGCCCTGTGGCAGGAGCGCCCGGACGCCCCGGTCGTGCTGCCCTGCGGCGCCGTCTTCGACGTGGTGAGCGCCCCGGCGATCTTCGGACGCCGGATGCTGGACCGGCTGTGGGACGAGGGGCCGGGCTCGGGCCCGGTGGCCGTGTTCCGCGGCCGCATGCTGCTGTTCGCCGCCCCCGGCACGGCCCAGCGGCTGCCCTCGCTGCTGGCCTGGGAGGAGTGGGGCTCGCACCGGGCCGAGACCGTACCGCCCCTGCTGTGCCACGGCACGGGGGACGCGGTGACCGTCCCGGCGCCGACCGGGTCCGAGACCCCCGGCACCGCTCGCTGGCTCGTCGCTCCCGACACCCGGCACCCCTGGCTGCCCGGCCCGGAGGTCGTGCTCTGGGCGGCCGTGCGAGCGGCCCGTGCGGCCGTACGGATATCGATTTTTCCTCCCGCCGATCAGGGTGCTAAGGTCTACGACGTCAGCAGGCGCCGCTAGCTCAGTTGGTTAGAGCAGCTGACTCTTAATCAGCGGGTCCGGGGTTCGAGTCCCTGGCGGCGCACGTTGGCGATGGCGAG
>NZ_JBSGDB010000006.1:0-57066 GCF_053602155.1 Streptomyces sp. NPDC004561 | reverse complement strand
AGCAGCGCCTCGTCCAGGTCCCCGGCCCGGTACAGCGTGGCCACCGGCCCGAACGCCTCCTCCCGGTGGATGCGCATCTCCCGGGTGATCCCGGCAGGCACAAACTGCCGGTCAACGCCCCGGGGGACGATGGGTTGAAAAGATCAGGCGAGGTGCCGGGCGAAGAACCTTACGGTGCTGTCGAGCTCGAATGCCGGGACGTCACCGTGCTGGCCCGGGTTGGCGTGCAGAGTCTTGTCTGCCGAAGCCAGGGCATCGAACAGAGCCAGACTCTGATCCCGTGGCACACGTTCATCGTCCCACTGCACCAGGAACTCGACAGGGACGGTGATCCGGGCAGCGTCCTCGCCCTTCGCCATGACACCGCCAAGGCCCAACACAGCGGCCCGGACACGAGGTTCGTCGGCCACGAACGGCACACCGAGACCACATCTCAGCGAAACCCCCCAGTAGCCCACCGGGCCGACGCCGACATTTTCGAGCTGCTAAACCGCGCCCACCTCTTGCCACTCTGGAACGGTCTGGCGGGCCACCATCGCCTGGAAGCCCGCGATCAGTGGGGCAAGGGATTCCCTGGCTTCCACACGTGCCTGGTTCTCAGCCGCGATCCAGTTGTACTCCTCGTCCATCGGCCGATCCCCATGACCAGGTACATCGACCGCCACGACGGCGAAACCGCAGTCGGTCACGAAACGACGCGCCAGATGCACGACGTCGGGAGCCTTCTTGTGCTGGCCACCGCCATATCCCATCACGATGAGGGGACGCGAGCCAGCAGTACCCTCCGGCGTCCA
This sequence comes from Streptomyces sp. NPDC004561, assembly GCF_053602155.1. Lineage (NCBI taxonomy): Bacteria > Bacillati > Actinomycetota > Actinomycetes > Kitasatosporales > Streptomycetaceae > Streptomyces > Streptomyces sp. NPDC004561. Next base: position 56,272 of record NZ_JBSGDB010000006.1, on the reverse strand, counting down.
CAACACGCCGGGGACCTCGCCAAGTGTGAAGAGCTGTTCGCAAACGCCGTCGGACGACGTCTCAGAGCTGAAACGCACAGCAATTCAAGCCTTCCGGGATGCTTTCCGCGGGCACTCGCTAGACCAAGCAAGAGAGGGAGCCCCGACCTGTCATGGCGTTGATCGGTCTCACCTCCTCAGTTCACAACGGCGCAGGAGACACTGAAGCTATAACGCCAGTCTTCAGCTACCCACTAATGGCGAGCATCCACTCACCCTGCACCACGCATTGTTGCCCCGAACGGCAGAGTCACCGATTGTGCAGAGTTGCGATCATGAAGGCACCATGAACCACTCATAACATGATCAGACACGCGATGCGCGCGCTCTGCGCCGCCACCCTCGTGGCCGCTCCTCTCTTCCTGACCGCGACGCCTGCAGAGGCCCTGACCTCATGTACGGTCAACGGTCGCCTCGTGTCCGGTACGACCGTCAATGGCACTCCCGGCCCCGACTACATCAGCTGCGGCGCCCTTGCCATGGGCGATAGCGTCAACGGCTTGGGTGGGAGCGACTACATCGTCATCAACGGCGTCGTTGCCGGCACCGTCGACGGCGGCGACGGCGGCGACTCCATCACGGCCAACGCCGGTACCACGGCGACCGGCCGGATCCTCGGCGGCGCCGACGGCGACTTCATCTCCGTCGGCCCGAACGCCGGCACCGTCGACGGCGGACCCGGGGCGGACTTCTGCCGGGTCACTTCCGGCAATCCTCCCATCAACTGCTGACAAGCAGCCCCAGGAATTGAAGGTGGCCCCCCGTCCGGGGTGGCTGTCGGGCCATCCAGTCACGCACCGGCGCACGGACAGACCCCGCCTGGACAGGCAGCACTTTTCCTCGGTGCGTGATGCGACCGCTGGACGTAGCGAAGGCATCGGGACATGCTTCCAGCATTTCCCGACGTTGAGGTTCTCCTGGACGACGGCTGTCTCGGGCTCAGGTGTGATCACCCAGACCAGGCGATCACACCTCCGAGCAAGCCTCTCCCTGGGGCGCTTCCAGGCAGGCTCGAACAGTGGGAACGTGGTCGCCACTCCTAGCCCGCTATCACGCACGACGAGCGTCAGGATGCAGCCATCGGGGCTTGTTGCCGCTCGGCATGCTGTGCCCGGAGCACCACAAGGCGGTGGGGGCCGCCGCCGGACAGGTCCTCGTCGAGCTCGCCGACCGGGAGATGCGCGCGGAGCGATCCGCGCATGAGGGTGGTCCTGTCCGGTGGGCGGCCCGGCCTGCCGGCCACGGCCAGGATGCACCGGCATACGCCGAGGCCCGCCCCTCTGCTGTCCGACGGACCGGCAGACGGCGAGCGGCATGCCGCCGGATGACTGGCGCAGCGAGTATCACCTCGGTGGCCTACGCCTTCCACTTGCGTGCAGTGGGCGGTCTCGTCGGCCGGTGGCCGTAGGCGGTGCGGCCGAGCTGTCATGGGCGTACTACCGGCTCCCCTGGTGGACCGGGGCGTTCGCGACCGCCGTGGCCTTGTCCGGCTCCTCGCGCGTCGAGCCACTCGGCGATGGTCGAAGCGATGGGGACACCGTCGTCCTCCAGCATCATGCTGTGGCCGACGCCGGGCACCAGCAGCGGGCGCACGCCGTAGAGGTCAGCGATGCGACGGGCGTCGTGCACGGGCGTGCGGTCTTCCTGCGGGCCGACGACCAGAACAGGGCAGTGGACGGCTCTGGTGTCGACGCGGACGCTCCCGTCGCTGTACGCGTTGACGACAGCGGGGGACTCCGGGCTCACACGCGCCATGACTGCGTCCATGGCGGCCTCGGTGATGTGGTGGAACCACCGTTCGCGAATCTGATCCCGGCTGTAGACGACCGGCTCGTCCGGCGCAAACACCGTTGTCCGCATCGCGCCGAGCTGGCCTGGTCCCACGGACGAGACCAGGACGAGGGCTTCGGGTGTCATCCGCTCGGCCACCATTTGCGCGAGCAGTCCCCCCATGCTGTGCCCGAGCAGTACGGGTCGTGGAGCCAGGCGGTCCACCACGCGCAGCACCTCGCGCACGTAGTCCATGATGGTCAAGGACACAAACGCCGGCCTCGGCAGAACACGGGAGCCTGTGTGGTTCGGCAGGGACAGTGCCAGGGCGGTCCAGCCCGAGCGGGCGAAGACCGGGATCCAGCGCTCGAAGACCCACCAGCCCTGCTGAGCGCCATGAACCATGACGATGTACCCCCGCTGCCGTACACGCACGTCACGCGCTTCGCGTACCAGCAACCCGTCGACCTCATGGTTGACCCACTGCAGCTCAGACGGCATCCGCCAGCGTACCTCCGAGGTGCCGGATACACAGGTGGACCCGCTGACGCGCACTTCCCTGGTGCTCAGCGGCGTTGGGAAGCGCCGACTGGTGACCGCGTAGGCAGGTGCGGCTGTGGAATGGTCCAGCCGCAGTAACCCGGCACCGCAGGCGCCCGCCAGAGGGGGAGCGCCATGTGATCCCACGGGTCCGCCTTGTCGTGCGGACCTTCGTCCAGCTGCGTTCGGAGCGTTGGGGTGCCGAAGGCTGTTCCGCCAGCGTCGTCTGTCAGGAGGGCCGGGAGCTCAGGCGGCGAACCATACGGGCGTCCTCGAAACCGACTTCTCGGGCTGCGGACTCGGCCGTAGCGCCGTGGCTGATGAGGTGTTCGACTCGCTCGAGGCGCAGCGTCTGCTGATAGCGCAGGGGGGTGAGGCCGCGGGTGGCCTTGGTGAACTGGCGGGTGAGAGTGCAGGCGCTGACACCCGCGTGGGCGGCCAGTCGGGCGAGAGGGAGGGGCTCGGTGTAGCGGGTGTCGATCAAATCCTGGACGCGGTGCACAGTGTCGTTGACGTGGCTCCGGTGGCGGAGCATGGCGCTGGCCTGGGGCTCGTTGCCGTTGCGGCGCGCGTAGATCACCATTTCCCGAGCTGCTTGGGCGGCGAGGGCGGGGCCGTGGCGGACGGCCAGCAGGTGCAGGGCCAGGTCGATGCCGCTGGCGATACCCGCCGAGGTGACGACCCGGTCGTCCGTGGTGAAAAGGACGTCGCGGACCACGGTCGCCCGCGGGTAGCAGGCGGCGAGCTCGTCCTGGAGCTGATGATGCGTGGTGCAGCGGCGGCCGTTGAGCAGACCGGCCTGTCCCAGGGCCTCCGCTCCGGCACAGACGCTGGCGACGGTGCCGGAGCCGGCATGGTGTGCGCGCAGCCGCTCGGTGGTGGCGGGGCCGAGGCGGGGTGCGCCCCTCAGGGCGGGCGCTCTCCATCCCGGGACCACGACAAAATCGTTCCGGCTCAGCTCCGGCCAGTCCGTCCGGGCATTCAGCACGAGGCCCTGAGCACTGGAGACCAGGGCCTGCTCCGCGATGTAGTCGAGCGCGTACGGCTCCCCGAAGGCCGCCGCTGCGGAGACGCGATCGCTGTACGTCGGTCGCCCGCGGTCGGACACGCGGATACAACTCGACCCGATTGGCCAAAGATTGATCCTTCTGATGGTGGATCGGGGGAGTCGTCTCGTCGAGCGCGTCGAGGCACAGTTGCACGCGCCGTGCCGCAAGGTCGTCGGTAATGAGTTGCAATGCGTGGGTGGCGCTCGGACCTGCAGAGAAGATCCGTCCAAGACGTTGCCGGCGGATCGCCTGCCCGGGTGCCGTGCGATGACTTCGCCTGCGAGCCAGCCGTAGAGCCCCATGATCTGCAGGTTTCGATAGGACGGTCGGCCGCGCTGTGGCAAACGAGTCGAGATGATTCCGACCGCCTCGGCGGGTCGGCCGGCCTCTCCGCAAGGTGCGAAGCACCCCTCAATGCCGGGCAGTCCGCATTGTCGGGCCGCGGGCGTGCGGTGACGATCCTGCTCGGGGTGCGCGCAAGCCCGCCTGAGCCGAAAGCAGGGCTTCTGCACGCATCGCCCGTGGAAACCCGACGCCACATGGTGGCCGGGTTACTGTCGACTGGCATGCAACGCGGGCGCACGGGAGGTATTGCGGTGTCGACTGCAGCGTCACGCCCCGTCTCGTCGCCCGTGCCGATCATCCTAGCCCTAGCCCTCGCCTTCACAGTCACAGTCGTCGACCCCCTGGTGCTCAACCTGAACATGCCAGAGGTAAGCCGGGCCCTCCGTGTGCCGCCACAGGTGGTTGGTCTGCTGGGGGGAGCGGCGACGCTTGTGATGGCCGCCTCCGTCCTCGCCGCGGGCAGGCTCGGGGACGCCTTCGGGCTCAAGCGACTGCTGATGCTGGGGCTTGCCGTCGTCACGGTTGTCGACCTGCTCTCCATGCTGTCCCCCGGCTACGGCTTTCTGCTGACGATGCGGCTTCTGGCGGGGTTGGGGATGACGGCGCTGCTGGGAGTGCCGCTGGCCCTGCTGAAGTCGTCGGTGGCACCGGAGAAGCGGCCAGTGGCCATCGGTGTCCTGATGGCCGTCGACGTGATCCTATGTGGGCTGATCCCCTCCTTCACGGGGTGGGCGGTGGCGGCTGTCGGCTGGCGGTTGATGTTCTTGATCGCCCCTCTGCTGTGCCTGGTTTCGCTCTTGTTGACCGCCCGGTACGTCCCGGAGTCCCCCCTCCGGCAGGGCCATCGTCTCGACACGCCGGGTCTCGCCCTGATCGGACTGACCCTGCTGGCCCTTGTCATCGGACTCGCTGCGGCGCAGAACGGCGTCTTCCGACCCGAGACCTGGGTGCCGCTGGCAATCGGCGCTGCTGCCGCCGTACGATGTCCCCTGAGGCCATCGGCCTCCTGTACCTGCCCGGCACGCTGCTGATCGCCGGTTCCGTGATCCTCGCCGGGCACCTGGTCGGGAAGTGCACCCCGCGGCCGGTCATGGTCACCGGCCTGCTGGTGATGGCGGCCAGCGGCCTGCTGACGGCTGGCACCGCCAGTCCCGCCATGGCGTCGTGGCTACTCGTGCTCGCCACATGGCTGTGCAACCTCGGGTCGGTGGTCACGTCGGCCTCGGTGTCCGAGACGGTGCTCTCCCAGGCACAGCCCGGGCATTCCGGCACGGTGGCCTCCGTGCAGATGGCCTTCGCGGTGACCGGCGCCGCGATCGGCCCCACCGTCTACCTTCTGCTTCTCAACCGCTTCTTCCAGCAACAGTGGCTGGCCGACGCGAAGACGCGCGGGCTGACGGTGGCCCGTGCCACACAGGCCGTGGGTGCAGTGCGCAGCGGGATGGCGGAGAGCCCGGGTGCCAGCGTGTACGACCCGAACCTGCTCCGGCAGGCTTCGGGTCTGAACCTCGGGCTGGACTTCGCCGACGGACTGCGACTCACCATGCTGACCGTGAGCATCCTGCCGCTCGTTGTGGCAGCGGGGGCCCTCCTGCTGATGCCCCGTCGCACGGAGCGTCGAAAGGCTCGCTCGGACCACGAACAATCCCCCGACTCACCGTGATCACTTGTTGTTCGGCCGCAAGGCGGCACTCGTCGCGGTTCACTGCATGGCGGTAGGGACTCCAACCTTCATCTGCGCCTTCCGCTGCCCAGATAGCCACCGACGTGCCTCCAGGTGCGGCGATCAGGACGGCGGAGGAGGATGGCTGAAGGGGGAAGGCAGCAGGCCCGGGGTCTTGGGCCCGCTGGAGAACTCTCTCGCAGGCAAAGTGGTGCCGACATGTCCGAGTCATCGACGACGCACTCTGCATGGCGTATGCCGCGTGAGGCGGTGGGCGCAGCCTTCACGGCGGCGCGGACGGCCGGCCGTGCGATCACCCACCCCAAGGGCGCCTTCGAGCGTGCCCGCCATCTGCCGGAGGTGCTGCCCGCGCTACGCCAGGCGGTGGGCCCGATACTGACCGGGCGGGTGGACGACTGGCGGGGTGAATACGCCTACACCCTCGGCGAGCAAGCGTTCGTGTACGGGTTCCCGTACATCTACAACGCCCAGCTCAGGTACGACTGGGTGACACAACCACGCAACCCCGCGACGGTCCCGTACGCGGCGGTCAACCACTTCTGGCACGCGCAGCGGCTACTGGACGCGACATATCGTGACGGTGGCTGCCCAAGCAACGACACACTGTACTCGGCAGCCTGGGTGAATCTCAGCGGGGAGCCGATCGTCCTTTCCCATCCGGACATGGGCGGCCGGTACTTCACCTTCGAGCTGGTCGGGGTCACTTCCGACAACTTCGGCTACGTCGGGCAGCGCACCACCGGTTCTCGGGCGGCTCACTTCGCCCTCATCGGCCCCGACTGGGACGGTGAACTTCCCGCTGGTGTGCAGCCTACGAACAGGGCTCCCAGTCCCTGGGTTCTTGTCCTCGGCCGAACCCTGGTCGATGGCCCGGAAGATGTGTCCAGCGTCCGTGAGCTGCAGGAGCAATACCAGCTCACCCCGCTCGGGCTGTTCGGCACCCCAGCTGCGGAAGTCCCTGAGAGCCGTGACGTACTCAAACCGCTGCGGGCCGATGAGGATCCGCTCGGGCCGTGGAAGACCTTGAACGCCATGCTCACCGAGAATCCTCCGCCGTCCCACCACGGCGTGCTCCTCAAGCAGTTCGCGGAGATCGGCGTAGGCCCCGGACTGGATGTCGAGGCGCAGACCGACGCGATCAAGCGGAGTCTGATGCGAGCAGCCACGGTTGGCATGTTGATGCTGAAACGGCAAAGCCTCAGCGGTGACTGGGCTCATCTCGTCAACGGCTGGCGCTACCCACCGGCGCAGATGGGACGTTTCGGCGACGACTTCCTCAAGCGGGCCGCCGACCAGTCACTGCTGGGTGTCGCGGCTAACGACCCTGCCGAAGCGGTCTACCTGATCAACTTCGATGACGCGGACGGCAACGCGCTGTCGCCCGATGGACGCTACGCCCTGCGCTTCGACAGGGACGGGCTGCCTCCGGTGGACGCCTTCTGGTCTGTGACCCCGTATGGGCAGGACATGAACCTCATTCCCAACCCAGCCGGCCGCTACTCGGTGGGTGACCGCACCGCGGGCCTTGTGAAAGACGGTGACGGTGGATTGACCATTCACCTGCAGCGGGAGTCGCCGGGCGAGGACCGCCAGGCCAACTGGCTGCCCACGGCCGCAGATGCCGCCTGGTTCGTGGTTCTGCGGATGTACCGTCCACGCTCCGAGGTGCTGGACGCGACCTGGGAATGCCCCCCGCTGACCCGCGTCGGCTGATCATGCCGTTTCAAGACCCGCTCGCCAGCATGTAAACGTTCTGGAGCTCGTGCCGGGCGAGCTACCGTCGGCCAAGGCCCGTTCCGGTGGTCCGAACCCCGCCCCGCGGCCATGGAGGGTCAGGCGCGACCTGACGGAACGGGCCGACACGTGGCGTGGCCCAGAACCTCGCGACCTGTAGACGGTGACCGCATCGTACGCCGCGGTTTGCCGAATCGTCGGTACCGATCAGCCCTTGAGGGGGATGTCGAACTCCACCACGGTGGTATCCCCGCGCCTCACGATCGGTGAGGCCACCTCCACGACCCGGCCACCCTGGGCGATGTGGCGCCTCACGTATCTGAGCACGGGCACACCAGAGCCGATCTTCAGGGTCTTGGCCTCGCGCTCTGTCGGCATGCCGCAGGTGAAGGACTCCCTGATCAGGGTCACCTGGATTCCCAGGGTGGCCATCTGGGCCACGGTGCCGCCCGGCCAGGGCTCGTGAATCGGGTCCGCCACCGGGGTCCCCTCCACGTCGCTCCAGCGCACGTACGAGGTGCTCATCTGGTGGGGCTGATCGTTGTCGAAGAAGACGAAGTGACGGGCCAACAGGGGCTCACCCACCTCGCATTCGAAGAGGGACGCCAGTTCCGGAGTGGCCTCCACCCGCTCGAACTTCTTGTCCAAGCGGTACTCGCTCCAGCCGATCTGCTGGTCCCGGGTGAAGGGGGTCGAGGGGACACCCAACTTGTTGCGGTACCGGTCCGAGGTCAGCCGGTGGATCGGGGGCCTCTCCCGGACCCGGGTCCCGGCACGAGCCCTGGTCTCGATCAGCCCCTCGTTCCGCAGGAGCGCGAGGGCGTTGCGGATCGTCGTCTCGGAGACCTGGTACCGCTCGGCGAGGGCCGGAAGCGTCGGGATCTGATCACCGATCCGGTACTCGCCGGAGTTGATGCGGTTCCGCAGGTCGGCAGCGATGCGTAGGTATCCCGGCCGTTCCATGCCCCACCACCGTTTCGAGTGATCGCTTCCAATCTGCGCACACATATTGCCCGTCGGAGCTTGACCAGCGCCAACCCCGCCCGCCAATCTGTGCAACAGATAATAGCTATCTGATACACAGAAAGCTGCGAAACCGGGGGACAAGTATGTCTGAATCGGGACAGACATGGCGTCGAGAATTTAAGGCGCATCCGGCTGAGGCTCGCCAGGTTCGAGAGTGGGTCGACACCCGCCTAGGCCTTCCGGATGCCCCGCAGGTCGCCAACGAGCTGTTCGTCTCAGTGCTGGCGAGTGGGACCGAGACGGTTCTGATGACCCTCTCCACGGCAGGCTCGCGGGCCCAGGTGACGGCGGTCGGCTCGGTCGAGCTGAAGCTCCACCACGGCCACGGTCCCGGCTTCTTCATCGTGCGCGGCCTCTCAACCCTCTCCGGCCTGAACAACGACGGACGGGGGCTGTGGGCCCAGCTCGACTCCAAGACCGAGAGGACGGAGCAGTGACAGACGAGTACTGGGAGGCCTACAAGGCCGTCTACGACCACGCCGTGGAGTGCCCGGACTGCCCGGGGAACTGTGCCGAGGGAGCCGCTCTGCGCAAGGCCTTGAGGGAGGCACGATGACGAAGTGCATCCACGGGAACCACGACTTCCCGATCGAGGACGCGACCGGCGCCTACTGCCCAGAGCACGGCGTGACCCTGCTGTGGAATCCGCCGCACTTCAATTGGGACGACCTGCTCTCGGAGCCGGGTCGGCCTCGTGGCACCCAGGAGCCCTCCCCTGACGACTCGCCCTCGGGCTCGTGAGGAGTGCCGGAGACGGCAGCGCCGTCCCCTGGCTGAGCGACCGGACCGACGAGCAGGAGCACGACTCGGCTCCGGCCCGGGCAGCCCCTGTAGTGGTCCGTCAGGGGATGACGATTCCGCCTCCCCGCGCCGGATGCTGCGGCGGCAGCCCGTGCAGGGTGCCCCTGGGGCAGCCCTGGACGACCGGTTCCGCCCGGCCGTTCAGACCGGCGGCGGAGGCGACGTAGTCCTGGGCCGCGAGCAGGCCGACCAGTCGTCCACGCAGGTCGGTGACCGGCAGGGCGTCGAGATGCTCGGCCGTCATGACGGCCGCGGCCCGCAGGACGGAGTCCTCTGGGTGAACGCTCGCCGTTCGGCGCGCATGAACAAGCTCGCGCACCCTTCGCCGGGACAAGCTCGAGGCGCTTGCGCCGCAGACGACCGCGAGTTCCGCGCGGTCCAGGAGTCCGGCGCAAGTGCCGTCCCCGCGCACCACGGGCAGGTGACGCTGCTCCGACCTCTCCATGACCTCCCAGGCGATCAGCACGCTCTCGTCCTCGCTGATCGAGTACGGGGCGGTCTCCATCAGGCTCCGCACCGTGGGCTGGTTCACGGTTGCCTCCCTTGTGCTGGGCGCCAGCGACAGGGCTGTGGGTGGTCCAGGGGTTTGTGCACATGACGCTCTGGCGGCGCCGGCGAAGTACGCCGTACTCACTCACCGTCCCTGGACAGACGCGCTCCGTCATGGGCCGGACGGGCTCACCACGGGACCGGTTGCCGCTCGCCCGATCAATGTGGCGGGGCCACTCGGCCCTCGGTGCTGCCCGGTCAGCCCCTGGCCGGCCCAGTTGGACCGGCCGGACGCTGAAGGCCCAGCGTCTCGAAGGAGATCTCGCGATGACCGGCATCCAGGAGGCTCCCGTCCACGCCCTGCTGACCGACGGCACGACAGTACGGATACGGCGGGCCGGCCCGGCCGACCGCGAAGCGGTTCTGCGGCTGTACGAGGAGATGTCACCGGAGAACCTTCGGCTTCGCTTCTTCTCCGTAAGCCCGGCCTCCGCTCGGCGGGCGGCGGACCGCGTGGCGGCAGGAAATCGCACCGGATACCGCGCGCTCGCTGCCGAGGTCGGCGGACGGCTGGTGGGCCTGGCCGAGTACGAGGTACTTCCCGGCACCCACACCGCCGACGTCTCGCTCGCCGTCGCCGACGACTGGCACCACCAGGGCGTCGGCACGCTGCTGCTGGAGCATGCGGCCGACGCCGCCCGCGGCGCCGGCGTCACCGCGTTCAGAGCCGACGCCCTGGCCGAGAACCACGAGGTGCTCAAGGTGTTCCATGACCTGGGTCTGCGCGTCACCCGCGACTTCGAAGGCCCGGAAGTCAGCTGCACCGTTCAACTCACCGAAGACGAGACGTATTTGAGTGCTGTCGAGACCCGGGCGCTCGTCGCCGATGTCGTCAGCCTTCGGTCCCTGCTGCGCCCGCGGGCCGTCGTGGTGATCGGTGCGGGCCGCACGCCTGGGTCGGTCGGACGCGCGATTCTGCGCAACATCCAGAACGGTTCCTTCAACGGGCGGCTGTCCGCCGTGCATCCGGAGGCCGACACGATCGCCACGGTGCGGGCCTACCGGTCCGTTGCCGACCTCCCCCAGGTACCGGACCTCGCGGTCATAGCCGTCCCGGCCGGGGCGGTCCCCGGAGTGGCTGGGGAATGCGGCAAGAAAGGGGTGCACTCCCTGCTCGTGGTCTCGGCAGGCCTGGACACCCACCAGTCCGCCGCCCTGATCGACGTGTGCCGGCGCCACGGGATGCGACTGGTCGGCCCCAACTGCCTGGGGCTGGCCAACACCGAGGCCGGCATCCGCCTCGACGCCACCTTCGCCGCACACCACCCCGGGGCCGGCACCGCCGGGGTGGCCGTGCAGTCCGGCGGAGTGGGCATCGCGCTGCTGGACGGGCTGGCCCGGCTAGGCCTCGGCGTCTCCACGTTCGTCTCGCTCGGCGACAAGTACGACGTCAGCGGCAACGACATGCTCCAGTGGTGGGAGAGCGACGGGCAGACCGATCTGGCGCTGCTGCACCTGGAGTCCTTCGGCAATCCCCGTGCTTTCTCCCGCACCGCGCGTCGTGTCGCCCGCAGGATGCCCGTTCTGACCGTGGAGGCCGGCCGCTCGGCGGCCGGACGGCGGGCCGCCGCCTCGCACAGCGCGGCCGCGGCCACCCCGGCCATGACCCGGCAGGCCCTGTTCACCCAGGCGGGCATCACCGCCACCCGTACGATCGGCGAACTCCTCGACACCGCGGCCCTGCTGCATTCCCAACCGCTGCCCGCTGGTACGAAGGTCGCCGTGGTCAGCAACGCGGGCGGAGTGGCGGTTCTGGCCGCCGACGCCTGCGCCGACGCCGGACTCGTCGTGCCGCCGCTCCCCGCGGATCTGGTGGACGAGCTCCTCGATCTGCTGCCCGGCGGCGCCACCGTCACCAACCCCGTGGACGTCACAGCCACCGTGGGAGAGGAACAACTGCGAGCGTGTATCGATCTGCTGGCCCGGCACAGTGCCGTCGATGCCGTCCTCGTGGCTCTGGTCCCGACGGCGGTCGCCGCGGCGACGGGCGAGGACCTGAGGCGTGCCTTGACCGGCGCGCGGCTGCCTCTGGCGCGGCCCGTGGTGGCGGTGCTGCCGGCGCAGTCGCCCCGGGTCGCACTGCTGCCGACTGTCGATGAAGGCAGCGTGCCCGCGTATTCCGACGCCGAGGACGCCGCCCGCGCCCTGGCCCGTGCCGCCACCCGCGCCCGCTGGCTGAGCAGGCCTGCCGGCGTCGTACCGGAATTGCCGGACGTGGAGACCGGGCGGGCGCGCGAACTGGCCGCCGCCTTCCTCGATGCCGATCCGGAGGGCGGCTGGCTGGATCCACAGACGACCGCCGCGCTCCTCGGTTGCTACCGCATTCCCCAGATCCCCTGGGTCTGGGCACGGGACGAGAACGAGGCGGTCGCCGCAGCCGACCGGCTGAAAGGCCCCGACGGGCGCGTCGTCATGAAGGCATACTGGCCGGGGCTCGTGCACAAGAGCGAGCAGCACGCCGTGCACCTCGATCTGCGGAACGTCACCCAGATCAAGGCCGCCCACCGGGATCTCGTCAGCCGGTTCGGCGACCGGATGACGGGCGTGGTGGTCCAACCGCTCGCAGAACGCGGTACCGAGCTGTTCGCCGGCGTGGTGCAGGACGAGGTCTTCGGGCCGCTCGTCGTCTTCGGGCTCGGCGGCACGGCGACCGAGCTGCTCGCCGACCACGCCGCGCGACTCGCCCCACTGACCGACCTCGATGTGCACGACCTGCTCGCCTCCCCGCGCTGCTCCCCCCTGTTGTTCGGTTACGCCGGCTCCCCCGCCACCGATGTCGACCGCCTGGCACAGCTCCTGCATCGCCTGTCCCGCATGGCCTCGGACCTCCCTCAGCTGGCGGAGGCCGACCTCAACCCCGTCCTGGCCGGGCCGCACGGCGTCACCAGCCTCGACGCGCGGGTACGGCTCGTCCCCCGCCGTTCCCACGATCCCTACCTTCGTCGACTGCGCTGACCGCAGCACGCCCGCGGCCGCCTGCACTCAGCGGACGAGTACGTGCTCCCCGGAACGGGGTACGACCGCCGTCCAGCCCGGTCGGCGGTCGATGCGGTCGCGGAGTGCGGCCGGACTTCTCTGCCCATGCCGACGCCGGTCGCATCATCACGTCCGCGACGGTGGCACGCACGGGTACCTGCTCGCCGAACTTCCTCAGGTGGTGCAGGTCGCGTCCGCCGGTGGCCATGCCCGAAGCCGAGACAATGGTCGCCGAGCCGCTGCAGCGGCTGATGTGGATGCGTTCCTGCACGGTACGCGTAGCGAGGAAGGTCTCGGGACTGAGCGCGGCCTTGGCCTCCGCGATGACGTCCAGCGCGGCCGGCGCCATGGGAGTGTCCGCGCATACGGGTACGGACGCCGCGATGCGGCCCGCCCTGGTCGAGGAGTTTGAGGGTGCGGTCCACGTCGGAGCCGTCGTACAGCGGCTGTGCGGGCCGATGCTTGGGCCAACCGTGTTGGTTGCCGACTGGGCGGCCTCCATCTGCAGCCTGGCACTGTCGCGCGGCACGATCGCCGCAGTGGTCCAGGTGGGCGTGTGTGATGGCGACGGCTTCGATGTCGTCAGCGTCGCACGGCTGCGCCGGTTGCGTCGCCGTAGATCGGCGAGATCCTGGAAGAGGCCGCAGTCGAGGAAGGTATCAGGGACTATCGGCTCTGGTGGAGCGGCGATTCCGGTGGTGTGCTGGTAGTGGCGGGAAGGACCCGTTGGGAGAGGCGGAGAAGCGGCCGGCAGCCGCGCACCGCGCAATCCGGATCCGCGAGAAGCGGGTGGCCCTTCCCGCCCGGTCATGGCAAAGACCGGGCCGCCGCTCGACAGAGCCCTGCTCCCATCGCCATGGGCGTGGCGTACGTGTCTTGCGTGGCGGCAGATCCAGCGCATGGGCCGAAAAGCCCACAGCCGGGTCCGGGCGGCCCGTGGTGACGCTGCCGGGGAGCGCGCACGCTGGGATCGACGACCCCATGAAGGGAGCGGGTGCCATGACCTCCGCCACCGCCATGAACGCGGCCCTCGAGCCCTTGCATCGCGAACGGCTGATGTGCCTGGCCCGCGAGGTCTCCTTCGACGCCGGCACCCGCCTGTTCGAGGAGGGGCATCGGGCCGATCGCTTCTGGATCGTGCGTACCGGCACCGTCGCCCTCGATCTGCACGTCCCCGGCCGTCGTTCCGCGCTCATCGAGACGCTGGGGAGCGGTGAACTGGTCGGTTGGTCCTGGCACTTCCCGCCGTACGTCTGGCACCTCGGTGCCGAAGCGACGAGCCCGGTGCGGGCCTGGGAGTTCGACGCCGAGGCCGTGCGCACGACGTGCGCGGAAGACGCCGAGTTCGGCCGGGCCGTAGCCGTGTGGGTGGGACGGGTGGCCGCCCAGCGGCTGCACGCCTCCCGCATCCGGCTGCTCGACCTCTACGCCCCGTACGGCAGCGGCAGCCTGGTATGAGGGCGGGGGTGCTCGCCACAGCCGGGATTTCGAGGAGTGAAGATGCGCAACAGCCCGCACCGGGTGGTCGACGTCATGACGCGCGCCGCCGTGGCGGTCGGCCGCAAGGCCCCGTTCAAGGAAATCGTCGAGCGCATGGAGCAGTGGCAGGTCAGCGCACTTCCGGTGCTGGAGGGCGACGGCCGGGTGATCGGAGTGGTCTCCGAGGCCGACCTGCTGCTCAAGGAGGAGTTCCGGGACAGCGACCCGGACCGGTACACCCAGCTGCGCCGCCTGCCCGACCTCGCCAAGGCCGGAGCGGTCACGGCCGAGGAGCTGATGAGCACGCCGGCGGTCACCGTGCACGCCGACGCCACGCTCGCCGAGGCGGCACGCATCATGGCACTGCGGCACGTCAAGCGACTGCCCGTGGTGAGCGCCATAGGCGTGCTCGAGGGCGTGGTCAGCCGTGGCGATCTGCTGAAGGTGTTCCTGCGCCCGGACAACGAACTCGCCGACGAGATCCGCCGGGACATCGTCGACGTCCTCTTCCCGGCCCCGATCGAACCCGTGCACATCATGGTGACCGACGGCGTCGCGACCCTCACCGGACGCGTCAGCGACGCCGGGCGGATTCCGTTGGCCACTCGGCTGGTGCGGGGCGTCGAAGGGGTCGTGGGCGTGGACTGCCGACTCATCGCCGCCGATGCCGGGTGACTTTGAGCTACAACCCCGGAGTGGGCCGCACAGCGGGCCGGTTCGGGCGTCAAGGGCGGCCATCTGCTGCGGCCTCCGCCGAGTTCGGCCCACTCCGGACCGACCTGGTTCCACTCCTCACCCCGTTCGGCGAGGCGCCGCCGCACGAGCCGTGCGCGGATCAGCCGGCCTGCGGCGCAGACCGTCGCAGCCGTCGGCGGGGCCACGAGGGCACCGCTCATGACCATCTGCACCATCGCATCCGTCCCGTCGAGCGGTGGGCGGACGATGGGGCCGTGACGGCCCGTCCACACGGTCAGCCTGCTTCCCGCGAGCGCGCCCGGCAGGACGTCGGCAAGACACGTGTGGACAGAGCCGTCCGCGTCCGTCCAGCGCACGGTCGCCCACACCCGGCCTTCGTCATCGCCGCCGCCGACTACTCCGCCGAGGAGGACAAGGGCCCAGGTGACCGGCATGATCCAGGCCTCGACGACATCGCTGCGCCGCTTGAGCGCGTTGGGCCGCCGGCGCCACCGCCACCTTGGTGGACGGTGTACCCGCCATCGGCCCGCCGCCACGCGCGTGACGCCGGCCGTCGTCAGGCAGACGCCGACCGCTGCGGGTCCGGCAGATCCGGATCGGGATCCGGGTGGTGGGGCGACCCGGTCAGCGCGCCGTGCACGTCCACCACGCCGGCCACGGTCCGCGTCAAATGGATGGCAAGCGGAATCAGAGGCCTTTCGTGCACCTGGCCGGACAGCGTGACCACGCCGTCGCGCACGCCGATCCGGATCGCTTCCCCCTGTGCGCCGAACAGCCGTGCGACGACCTCGCGCCGGACGTCCTCGGCGATGTCCACGTCGTTCCGCAGGAAGACCTTCAGTAGGTCGGACCGGCTGACGATGCCCTTCAGATTTCCGTCGCGGTCGACGACAGGCAGTCGCTTGACCCGTGTGCGCGCCATGGTGCGCGCGGCCTGGGCAAGAGTGGTGTGGGACGCCACGGTGACGGCCGGCGTGGTCATCAGTTCCCCTGCCGTCACCGCGTCGGCCTTGTGGACGTCGGCGAGGTGCCCTGTCCGCCCGTACCGGCCCACGACGCCTTCGCTGTACTCCTCCTTGCACAGCAGATCCGCCTCGGACACCACGCCGACGACACGCTCGCCCTCGTCCAGCACCGGGAGGGCACTCACGTGCCATTCCCGCATCGTCCGCACGATGTCCTTGTACGCCGCCCCCGTGCGAAGGGCGACGACCGTGCGGGTCATCACGTCGTTCACGACGGTGGGGGTGCCGTTCATAGCGTCCTCCGACGGGCCGGGTGCCGGTCTACGACACCTCCAGGCTGCTCCGACGGCCCGCCCCCCGACATGGGCCAAGTGGCCCGTACCAGGGCCCTTCGCCAGGCTGTCGGTGACCTGAGTTCCCGTGCCCCGAGGCAGCCCGGCTCCACACGTGTCCGCACTCATGCGCTGGGAAGAGGTACCTGCCAGCACAGCGTCGCGCCGCCCCCGTCAAGACCGGACACCTCCATGCGCCCACCCGACTGCTTCGCCCGCTCGGCCATGTTGCGCAGCCCGCTGCGCCGGCCGTCGGACGGGATGCCGACGCCGTTGTCCGAGACCGTCAGGAACACCTCGTGGCCATCGGTCGTCAGCACGACCTGTGCGCGGTCGGCGTGGGCATGGCGGGCGATGTTGGTGAGTGCTTCGGAGAGGACCGCCACGATGTGGTCGGCGATCTCACGCGGCACGTCGGTGTCGAGCAGGCCTTCCATTCGCACGCTCGGGGCGAAGCCGAGCACCGGGATCTCCTCGCCCACCACACGCACGACCCGGGCCCGCAAACCGTCGCCCGCGCCGCCCGGCCGGGAACGCAGCCCGAAGATCGCCGACCTGATGATCTTGATCGTCTCGTCGAGGTCGTCCACCGCCCTCAGCACGCGTTCGGCGGCCTCCGGGTGTTCGATGAAGCGGCCCGCGCTCTGCAGCGTCATTCCGGTGGCGAAGAGCCGTTGGATGGCCAGGTCGTGCAGGTCACGGGCGATCCGGTCGCGGTCCTGCAGCACGGCGATCTGTTCGGCGTCCCTGCGGCGCTCGGCCAGTTCCATCGCGATGGCGGCCTGCGCGGCGAAGCCCTGCAACATCTCGGTCTCCTTGCCCGAGAACATGGGCCGGCCCATCTCGCGGGCCACCAACACCACGCCTCGGACACCGCCTTGTCCGCTACCGATGGGGACGGCCACGGCCGGTCCCAGCCCCTCGAACCGCGGCGGCTCGGGAGAAATGCGATCGTCCTCCGTCGCATCGTCGCTCGCGACCGGGGCGGCGGCGGAGAAGGCCATGCCCATCAGCGTTCCGGACAGGGGCAGAACCAGCCCACGGTGCGCGTCCGCGTCCATGCCCACGGCGATCTCGACGGTGAGGGACTCGCTGCCGTTCATGGGCATCGCCACCGCCGCCAGGGCCGCCCCCATCAGTTCGCGGGCGCGCTCGGCGATCAGTTTGAGGGCTACGGTACGGGCACTGCCGGACATGAGGCTGTGGCTGATCTCGGCGTTCGCCAGAAGGCGGCGCTCACGCAGCCGGGACTGCTCGTACAGTCGGGCGTTGTCGATGGCCACGCCTGCGGCGACAGCGAGCGTGCACAGCACCGACTCGTCGTCCTCGTCGAACTGTCTCCCGCTGCGCTTCTCGGTCAGGTAGAGATTGCCGAAGACCCGGTCCCGGACCCGGATGGGCACCCCCAGGAAACTGTTCATCGGCGGATGGTGGGGCGGAAATCCGTAGGAAGCCGGGTGCTGGGAGAGTTTCTCCAGACGGAGCGGCTCGGGGTGCTGGATCACTTCGCCGAGGATGCCGTGGCCCGCTGGACAGTGACCGATATCGGCGATCTGCTTCTCGCTCACACCGACGGTGTGGAAAGCCGACAAGGACCTGCCGTCGGACCCGATGACGCCCAGAGCGGCGTAGTCGGCGTCGACCAGCACGGCGGCCGACTCGACGATCGAACGCAAGACCTGTTCGAGGTCGAGCTCCCGTCCCACGGAGAGCACCGCCTCCAAGAGGCTGTGCACGCGGTCCTGGGTGCCCCGGGCCGCACTGATCCGTGCCCGCAACTCCTCCAACAGCTCATCGATCTTGAGTTGCGGCAATCGAACGGTGGGCTCCTCCGGGCCTGCCACCCCGCGCCTCCAGACCCCTTCGTCCGCAAGAGATGGACACTCGGGGCCATATGTCACATTAGCCTTCCGCAACGGTCGGGGACAGCGCGGTCGTCAGGACGCCAAGGGCTCGCCTCAGCACCCGCACGCGCCACACCCTCCGCAGGCGTGGGCCGATCGGCCCACCTTGCGGGACAGTGGGCACCTCCCCCGGCGTGCCGTCGCCGCTCCAGGCTGGGAGGAGGCCTACACCGCGAGGGTCCGGGAGTGGCGTCATGAACCGCTTTGTGTACGACTTCCAGGACGGCAGCCGCGACCTGGCCGGACTGCTCGGGGGCAAGGGCGCGAACCTGGCCGAGATGACCCGCCTGGGGCTGCCGGTGCCTCCGGGGTTCATCGTCACCACGGAGGCCTGCCGGGCCTTCCTGGCGACCGGTGACGAACCCGAGGGTCTGTCGGCGGAGATCTCCCGGCATCTGTCGGCCCTGGAGACGACCGCCGGGCGGCCTCTGGGGCAACCCGACGATCCGCTGCTGGTGTCCGTCCGTTCCGGGGCGCGCTTCTCCATGCCCGGCATGATGGAGACCGTCCTGGACATCGGCCTGAACGACGACTCGGTCCTCGGTCTGGCCAAGGTCGCCGGCAGTGAACGCTTCGCCTGGGACTCCTATCGGCGGCTCCTCCAGATGTACGGCACCACGGTCCTGGGCGTCGACCAGGCCCTGTTCGACGAGGCCATGACCCTGCTGAAGGAGGCTCGCGAGGCCCCCGACGACCTGCACCTGGACGCGAGCGACCTGGCCTGGCTCGTGGAGACGTACAAGCGGCTGATCCGCGACGAGACGGGCCGCGACTTCCCGCAGTCCCCCGCCGAACAGCTGCACCAGGCGGTGCTCGCCGTGTTCCGGTCCTGGAACGCCGAGCGTGCCCGCCTCTACCGGCGCCGCGAGCACATCCCCGACGACCTCGGTACCGCCGTCACCGTGCAGCGCATGGTGTTCGGCAACCTCGGTCCCGACTCCGGCAGCGGCGTCGCCTTCACCCGCGACCCGGCCACCGGGCGTCCCGGACTCTACGGCGACTACCTGCCGAACGCGCAGGGCGAGGACGTCGTGTCGGGCGTGCGGAACGCCGTGTCGCTGGCCGAACTGGAGCAGCTGGACCCGGTGTCGTACCGAGGGCTGCGTGACCACGCGCAGACGCTGGAGCGCCATTACCGCGACCTGTGCGACATCGAGTTCACGATCGAACGCAGGACACTGTGGATGCTGCAGATCCGGGTGGGCAAACGCACGGCCGAGGCCGCCTTCGCCATCGCCGCCGAGCTGGTGGAGGAGGGACTCATCAGCGCTGACGAGGGCCTGGCGCGGGTCAGCGGCGACGGACTCGTGCGGCTGATGTTCCCCCGTTTCGACACCACCGCCACCGGTGAGCCAATCGCGCACGGCGTGCCGGCGTCACCGGGCGCCGCGGTGGGTGCCGCCGTGTTCGACTCGGCGGAGGCGCTGCGCCGTGCCGCTGCCGGCGAGAAGGTGGTCCTCGTCCGCGAGGAGACAACTCCGGACGACCTGCCCGGCATGGTCGCCGCGCAGGCGGTGCTGACCGGCCGGGGCGGCAAGACCAGCCACGCGGCCGTCGTCGCCCGGGGGATGGGCAAGGTATGCGTGTGCGGCGCGCAGGACGTCACCGTCAACGCCGGTGCACGACGTTTCACCGCCCGGGACGGCACCGTCGTGGAGGAGGGCACCGTCATCTCGGTCGACGGTTCGACGGGCGCCGTGTACCCCGGGGCCGTGCCCTTGGCCGCCTCGGCGACCATGCGGTACCTGGAGAGCGGCGAGCAGGCCGACAGCGTCGTCTCCGCGGTGGTCCGGGCTCTGGAACACGCCGACTCCGTCCGGAGGCTTCAGGTGCGGGCCAACGCCGACACTCCCGAGGACGCGGCGCGAGCCCGGCGTTTCGGGGCTCAGGGCATCGGGCTGTGCCGCACTGAGCACATGTTCCTCGGTGAACGGCGCAAACTGGTCGAGGACATGATCCTGGCCCGTACGGAGGCGGATCGCGGCCGCGCGCTGGCGGCTCTTCTGCCGTTCCAGCGCCAGGACTTCACGGGCCTTCTCCAGGCGATGGACGGTCTGCCGGTGACCATCCGGCTGCTCGACCCGCCGCTGCACGAGTTCCTGCCCGACCGCACCGATCTGGCCGTGCGGATCGCGGCAGTGAAGGCCACGGGAGAACAACCGGATGCCCACGACGTGGAGTTGCTCGACGCGGTGAACCGGATGCACGAAGAGAATCCGATGCTCGGCCTGCGAGGCGTGCGGCTCGGGCTGGTGGTTCCCGGCCTGGTCGCGATGCAGGTACGGGCGATCGGCGAGGCAGTCGTCGAGCGCACCCGCGCGGGCGGCTCACCGCACGCGGAGATCATGGTCCCGCTGGTCGGCGCGGTCGAGGAACTCCGACTGGCCCGCGAGGAGGTCACACGAGTGCTGGCGGAGGTCGGTGAGGAGACAGGCGTGCCCGTCCACTGCCCGGTCGGCACGATGATCGAACTGCCCCGGGCCGCGCTCACTTCGGGCCGGATCGCCGAGGAGGCGGAGTTCTTCTCCTTCGGCACCAACGACCTCACCCAGACCACCTGGGGCTTCTCCCGCGACGACGTGGAAGCCGCGTTCTTCTCCGCCTACCTCGACAAGGGCGTCCTCGCCGCCTCGCCGTTCGAGACACTCGACCGGGAGGGCGTGGGCCGGCTGGTCAGGATCGCCGTCGAGGAGGGACGTGCGGTGCGTCCAGATCTGCAGACCGGCGTCTGCGGCGAACACGGCGGCGACCCGGAGTCGATCCACTTCTTCCACGCCGCCGGCCTGGACTACGTCTCATGCTCGCCGTTCCGGGTGCCGGTAGCCCGGCTAGAGGCCGGCCGGGCGGCACTGTACGGCGCGGAAGCCATTGACAGCAGGTGAGAGGGACCATGCCCCGCACCCACGACCCGGCGCACAGGCGGATCGACCTCGACTATGCCGAGGCGCTGCGCTTGCTGGGCAGCGTGTCGATGGGACGGATCGTGTTCACCCGGCAGGCCCTGCCCACCGTCCGCCCGGTCAACCACGTCCTGGACGGCGGCGACATCGTCATCCGCACCCATGAGGGGCCGGCCCTGACGTCCCATGCGGAGGAGGCCGTCGACGCGGACGTCGTCGTGGCCTACGAAGCCGACGCCATCGACCCCGACACCCACCTCGGCTGGAGCGTGGTCGTCACCGGATACGCCCACGTGGTGAACGATCCGACCGAAATGGCCCGCATCCAGACCTTGTTGGAGCCCTGGGCGCCCGTGGAGGACATGGATCAGGCGGTGCGCATCCGTCCTGAGCTGGTCACCGGGATCCTCCTCGTCGAGGCGCATGACCAGCGGACGGCCCGATCGCGCGGGTGATACGGCCGCCGTGTGTCGCGTCGGCCGCTCACGCGGTGGTCCCGCGTCCGGTGTAAGGGCCCGGGTCGATCCGCCCCACAGCTCCCCGACGTCCGCTCGCCCAGGGCTTACCAGCACTGTGCCCGGGAGTCACGCACCACCCGCGAGAGGCCGCACACGCCACACCTCCAGTTGGGCCCCATGGTCTGTCCCGCCCTCGGTTGTGGGACCGGGTGGCCCGCCGGCCAAGGCCCCTCGGCCCCTGTGGGGGCGGCCGCCCCGGAGTCACCGTCGAGATAGGCGACCTCGCAAGGAGGTGTTCCGTCATGGGCACCACGAAGCGGCTGTGGCGGTGGCGGAGCAATCCGCTGCGGCGGCATGAGGATGTCGTCGAGGCCTGGATCGTCCTGGTCACCTGGTTGGTCGTAGTGGTTGCCGGCGCCGTCGCCGCACTCGCTGCGGTCAGCGGCACCGAGCACGAGTTCGCGCAACAGCGAGCCCACCGGCGTCCGGTCGCCGCCGTCCTGCTCGCCGACGCACCGCGCAGCGTGACCGGGGACTGGTCGACAAAGGGCCGCGTCCAGGGCTCCGTGCGCTGGACGGCTCCCGACGGCATCTCCCGCACCGGGCACACCCTGGTGGACGAAAGCCTGAAGGCCGGAGCCAGGGTGACGGTCTGGCAGGACGACCACGGCCGGCTCATGCTCTCGCCGCCGACGGGCCGGACCCAGGGACATGTCGAGGCCGCCCTCTTCGGAGCCGCTGCCGCCCTGGCCGTCGCCGCCCCGGTGGTCGGTGCCGCCGTCATGGCGCGGGTACGGCTCGACCGGCGCCGCATGGCCCACTGGGACCACGAATGGGAGCTGCTGGGACCGCAGTGGGGCCCGAAGACGAGCTGAAGCAGAGGTTTCTCAAGGTGTCAGGAGCCCTACCGCTCGCAGCCGCCGGGCCCGCTCGGCGGCCCGCCGGCACCGGAGGATGAGGCGAGGTTCATGAACGAGACGGTGTCCCTCGGTCGGATCGCCGGAGTACGAGTCGGCCTGCACTGGAGTGTCCTGGTCATTGTCGCGCTGGTGACCGTCTCGCTTGCGCGCGGCCAACTGCCGGCCGCCCATCCGGGCCACCCCGCCCTGGGGTACTGGGGTCTGGCCCTGCTCGCGGCGGTCGCCTTCCTCACCTCGCTGCTGGCACACGAGCTGGCGCACGCCGTTGTCGCCCGCCGTAACGGCGTGCAGGTCGAAGGCATCACCCTGTGGATGCTCGGCGGCGCGGCCCGCCTGCGCAGCGAGGCACCCACGCCGGCCGCGGAGCTGCGCATGGCCTCCGTCGGGCCACTCACCAGTCTGCTGGTCGGTGGTGTTCTTGCCGGCGTCGCCGCAGGGCTGCTCGCCATGCACACGTCCGGCCTCATCGTCGAGGCGGTCGTCTGGCTGTCCGCGATCAACATTCTGCTGGCCGTCTTCAACGCGCTGCCCGCCTCCCCCCTCGACGGTGGACGGCTGCTGCGCGCGTACCTGTGGCACCGCACGGGCGACCGGCTCCGGGCCACGCGGGGCGCGTCCGCGGCGGGCCGAGCGCTGGGCTGGTTCATGGTACTGGCCGGGTTCGCCGCAGTGTTGTTCGGACACAACCTGTCCGGCCTGTGGCCCGCGCTGATCGGATGGTTCCTCATCAGCGCGGCGACCGCGGAAGGTCGCCAAGCCGAGATGCGGAGCGTACTGGACGGTGTTCCGGTCAGCCGCGTCATGACCCCGGACCCGGTCACCGTACCGGACACGGCGACCATCGCCGACTTCGTGTCCGAGGGACCCTTCGGTCCCTACCGCCATTCGGCCTTTCCGGTGCTGACGTGCGACGGTTCGGTGGCCGGTCTGCTCGCGGTGCGGAGCGTCCAGGCGACACCGGCCCCCGCGCGTGCGACCACGACCGTCCGCGAGGTGATGCGTCCGATCGACGACATCGTCGTGGCCGGCCCCGGGGAACCCGTGCTCGACCTGCTGCCCCGGCTGGAGACGAGTCCCGTACGCCGAGCGGTGGTCCTCGACGGAGGACGCCTCACCGGCATTCTCACCGTCGCCGACATCACCCGCGCCCTGGCCTGGCCCACCGGGCACTCTGCGACGGTGCCGCACGGCTCCGATCGGCACATCATGAAGGAGTCGTCATGACGCTGGGTCAGGCACATTACCAGCGGGCGAATTCCGGCGCGCAGCAGCAGGACGACGACGTGGCGTCCGACGTTCCCAGTGGGCGTCGACCGCGATGGGCATGGCTCGGTGTCCTTTCGCAGCTTCCCGCAGGACGCTGCAAGGCGATTCGGGCACCTACCGTCTCCATTTCAACCGTCTCCATTTCAGGGGCCGCAGCCGGCCTCCGGACGAGGTCCGCCACCCGTGCCCGGCTCAGACAGGCTCCGGTACCACGGCCACGGGGCAGACCGCGTGATGGAGTACGCCGTGGGCGACCCGGCCGAGTTGCAGACCGAAGTGGCCCTGGCGGCGACGAGCCCCGACGACGAGCAGGTCGGCCTCACGCGACATCGCCAGCAGGGCATCGCGTGCGAAGCCCTCGACCGTGTGCCGCTGGGCCTGCAAGCCCCTCGGAGCGTCCCGCAACGCCTCCTCGACCAGTTCCGCTGCCTGCCGCTCCTGCAGGTTGGCCGGTTCTCCGACGATCAGCGGATGCCGGGAGGCCTCGTGCACAGGGCGACGCCAGGCCCGTACGGCGTCCAGCGGGACTCCGCGCAGCAGAGCCTCCTCGACCGCGAACCGCGCGGCGGCCGACCGCGCGGGCTTCCCACCGACCCCCAGGACGATCCTGCCACGAGCGCCTGGGCGGGCCCGGTTGTCATGGCTGCCGCGCAGCACGATCACCGGGCAGTGCGCGTGACCGGCCACTTCGAGGCTGACGGAGCCGAGGAGCGCCTCGGTCACACTGCTGCGGCCACGGCAGCCCACGACCAGCGCGAGAGCGCTGCGGCTCTCCCGTATCAGGCTGTACTCCGGTTCCTCGGGCAGTACGTCGGTGGTGACCTTGACGCCCGGCTGCCGAAGGCGGGCACGCCGCTCGGCGGTTCCGATGATGTCCTCGACCATCAATTCCTCGGACGGCTCAGCAAGGTCGGGGGCCACTGATGCGCCCTCATAGCGTTCCCAGAGCGAGGCGTGCACCAGTCGCAGCGACGCGCCGCGCAGGGCCGCCTCGTCGGCGGCCCAGTCGACGGCCCTCAGGCTCGGCTCGCAGCCGTCGACGCCGACGACGATCGGAAGGTCCAGGGACGCTCCGTCGGAACGGGCCTCCGGTGCCGGCATGGCTTCCTCCTGACCGGGTGAGTCAGCTGTGTGCGACGACAGCGACGGGGGCTGAAATGTGGTGCAGGGCGGCATGGGTGACGTGGCCGATATGAGCACCGAAGGAGCTGGTGCGGATGCGCCGGCCGACGACCACCAGCGAGGCGTCTCGGGAATCGTTGACGAGGACCTGCGCGGCGCTGCCGCACCGGCTCGCCTCGAGCACCTCGACATCCGGGAACTTCTGTCGCCAGGGGCGAAGCACCTTGTTCAGGAGAGCGGCTTGACCGCGCTCCAGCGAGTCGTAGAGTTCGGCGTCGCCTGAGAAACGGTAGAAGGAGGTCGGCGGCTCGGGCCACGCGTAAACGGCCCGCAGCGAGGTCTCGCGGCGTGCGGCGGCGTCGAAGGCGAACTCCAGCAATGTGTCGTCCGGCTGCTCGATGTCGAGGCCGAGCACCACGGGCCGGAACGGCGCGACGGCGGACGGCACGCCCGCCGGATCCATCCTGTGCTCGTCGGCGGCCTGCTCGCCCGCCCGCACCATCACCACCGGGCGCTCGGCGCGGGCCACGGCGGCCAGGCTGACCGAGCCGACCATGAATCCCTCGAGTCCGCCGAGGCCCCGTGAGCCCAGCACCAGCATCTCCGCGTAGCCCGCGGCCTCGCACAGAATGTCGGCCGCGGTCCCCGTCAGCTGTTCGGTGATCACCTCGATGCCCGGGTGGCGCAGCCGGACGCCTTCCGCCGTCTCGCGTGTCCACTGCTCGGCCCACTGCCGATAAGTCTCGGGGTCCAGCAGCGGGGTCCAGGCCCTGATCCTGTGAGTTGGCTCCCGGACGTAAACGATCTTGAGGGGCAGGCCGCGCAACAGTGCCTCGCGCGCCGCCCACTCGACCGCGGCGCGGCTCTCGGGCGAGTCGTCGAGGCCTGCGGTGACGGTTCGTGACATGGTCTCCGCCTCCCGGTTGAGGGTTGCGGTATCAGCGTGGCGCCGCCGCGACTCGCGGATCAGGGGCCACACGGCCCCCGTCATGGACCGACCGACCCTCCGCGGCACGGAAGCCCGATGGGCCCGGGCGAGGGCCGGGCGGCCCCTGGCCCGATTCCCGCCTTCCGGCCCACTCTGGGAGATGCCGGACACCCCATCGAGGCCCTTGTGGAGTCACCCATGTACGGCACCCCGCACATCGTCAGCGATGTCATGACCCAGACGGTCGCCGCCGTCGGCCGCCGGGCCCCCTTCAAGGAGATCGTCGAGCTGATGCAGGACTGGCAGGTCAGCGCCCTGCCCGTGATCGAGGGCGAGGGCCGTGTGGTCGGCGTGGTCTCCGAGGCCGACCTTCTGCCCAAGGAGGAACTCCGGGACGACCCGGACGCGGGCTATCTCCAACTGAGGCAACCTGTCGACGTGGCGAAGGCGGGCGCGCTCACGGCGGGAGACCTCATGACCTCCCCTGCCGTCACGGTCCGGGCCGACGCCACCCTCGCCGCGGCCGCGCGCATCATGGCGCACGAGGGAGTCAAGAGGCTGCCGGTGTTGGACGGCACCGGTCTGCTGGCGGGCGTCGTCAGCCGTGCCGACCTCCTCAAGGTCTTCCTGCGCGACGACGAGGACATCGCCGAGCAGGTACGGCGCGAAATCACCTCGTATCTCTTCCCGCCGCCGGCGTCGGCCGTACGGGTGGCGGTGAACAACGGTGTCGTGACGCTCACCGGCCGGATCCGTGACACCGCCCTCGTCCCGGTGGCAGCGCGCTTGGTCAGGGCCGTCGAAGGGGTGGTGGACGTGGAGTTCGGCCTCGCTCACGACACCGTGACACGGTGACCGGACCCGGTATGAGGACGGGGCGCCTGGGCCGGTCGACCCTGGTGCAGCCGTTTCCGGCACGTGATGATCGATCCTTGGGACAGCCCGCCGGCCTGTCAACGTCAGCTGCACGTGGGGGCGCCATGACCGAAACACGCACCTTCAGTGAGCAGGAGCCGATCCGCGTGTTCCTGCTCGACGACCACGAGGTCGTACGACGCGGCCTAGCCGACCTCTTCGACGCGCAACCGGACATCTCTGTGGTGGGCGACGCGGACACGGCCGAACATGCGCTGGCGCGGGGCCCCGCGCTGCGCCCGCACGTCCCCGGCGAGGGTTCAGGCGGCAGTGAGCAGGTTCTTCACCTCGACGACGTCGGCGATCCCTTCGACCTCGGCCACCAGCCGGGCCATGGTCGCCGAGGGCATCCGCCCGGTCAGCTCCACTGTGCCGTCGTGCACGGTCACCTCCACGCCCTCCCGGTCAGCCGGTGGACAGCAGGCTCCGATCATGGCCAGCACCTCCGCCTGGATGCCGGCATCGTCCCTGATCAGCGCCTGAAGCAGGGCGTCACGGCGCACGACGCCCACCAGGCGCCCCTGGCGATCGGTGACCGGCATGCGCTTCAGCCGGGACAGCGCGGCGAGCCAGGCGGCCTCGGCGACCGTCGTGCCGGGGAGTACCGTGATCGCGGGGCTCGTCATCAGGTCGGCGGCCGTCTCTCCACGGCTCTTTCCATGCATCCGGCGCTCGCGCAGCCTGCCGATGCGTCCGGGACGGTGCCCGGAGGCCTCGAAGGCGACCTTCGCCAGCAGATCGGACTCCGAGACGACGCCGACCACATGGTCGTCGGCGTCAACCACCGGTAGCGCGCCCGCCTGCTCGCGTGCCAGCGAGCGGGCGATCTCGCGATACGGCAGGTCTTCGCGAACGTAGACGGCGGGCACGTCCATCACGTCCCGGATCAAAGGCGGCCCGGGTTCGGTGGGAGGTGCCGGACTCGGAGGTGCCGCGGTGGCCGTCGGTGCGCGCTCATCGGCACCCGGAAGCTTCGCCGCCGTGTCCGAGTGTTTGGCCGCGGCCGTGGCCAGGGCTCCCAGGTAGCGCAGCATCATGTCCTGTCGTGCCGCCTCATCGGTGCTCCAGGGGCGCGAGGGCACATTTCGTCGGGCTTCGGCCTCGGCACGGGAGTTCTCGTGCGCGTTCACGGCGGCCTCCTGACTCCGTCGAATCGGCTACCGTCCCAGTCTTTCGCTCTTCCTGCCCATGCCAAGAGCCGAACGGCCCTGGTGAAACGGCGTGACGGCCCTATGCGGTGCGGGGCGGACGAGGAACGGTGAGACTGAAGGAGCAGCCGACCGGCAGGAGGCCGCCGATGAGCCTGCGGGACTTCCTGGAGCGGTTCCGTCCGGCGGGCACGCCGGGCGCGTCCGCCACAGGGGTGCCCGTGGACCGTACGGCCGAGCGCGAGGCAGAACTCGCCCCGATGCTGGCACAGCTGACGGGTGTTCAGCAGCGGGCTGCCGATGTGAGGGTCGCTGCTGAGAAGGCGGCGCAGACGCTTCGGCAGGAGGCCGCGGGGGAAGCGGAACGCCTTGTGGCGGCCGCCGGGGAGCAGGCTCCAGGGGTCCGTCAGCAGGCCGCGGAGCCCGTCGTCCAGCAGGCCCTGCGGGAGGCCGAGGCAGTGCGCACCGAAGGGAACCGCACGGCTTCGGCGGTCCGTGAGCGGGCCGGGGAACGCATGCCCCACCTGGTGGACGTCGCAGTGGCGGATGCCCTGCGTCTCACGGATGGGGCACGAGGAGAGCCATGACCGCCGGGTGGGTTGCCGGAACCGTGAGGGCCAAGGCCCTGGCCGGCCGGCACCCGGGGGCCGCCGGCGCGCGGGAGATCGCGCGCGGTCCAGCGCTGGACGACGCCCTGCAGCGCCTGGCCACGACGCCGTACGCACGACACGCGCGGACGGCGGTGGGCTTGCCCGAGGCGCAGCGGGCGGTTGCCGACACCTTGCTGTGGCATCTACGGGTGCTCGCCGGATGGCTGCCGCGAGGCGGGGCCCGCATGCTGATTCCGCTCGCCGCCGGCTTCGAGATCGCCAACGTGATCTCCCGCCTGCCCGCACCGGACGGTCCCCGAGCCCCCGTGGCACCACCGCCCTACCGCCTGGGGGCGTTGGAGACCGCTTGGCGCGGTCTGGAACGTGCGGGCACGCCTGCGGAACTTCGGGCGGCGCTCGCCGCCTCGCCCTGGGGCGATCCTGGCGGGGACACTCCGTGGGCCCTGGTCACGGGCATGCGGATGGCAGCCGCTCGGCGGACCGCCGTCGCCGTTCCGTCCGCCCGCCGCTGGGCCCAGGGACGAGCGGTACTGCTGGCGGCGCGCGAACTCTTCGTACACCGGCGCTCTCTTCCGGAGCCCGCGCGGCGAGACGCGGCCCGGCTGCTGGGCGCGGGGGCTCCGGTCGCCGCCTCGTACCAGGAGCTCCGCGAGGGCCTGCCCCCGGCGGCCCGCTGGGTCCTGGCGGACGTCGACGAGCCGGCCGCGCTGTGGCGGGCCGAGGTCCGCTGGTGGCAGACGGTGCAAGCCGACGGCGCGACGATGCTGCGGGAGAGCCTGTGCGGGCCCCGCGTGGTGGTCGGCGCGGTCGCGGTGCTGTCCGTGGACGCCTGGCGGGTGCGGGCGGCCCTGGAGTCGGCGGCGCGTGGGGGACGCCCTGGGGAGGTGTTCGATGCCCTGGTCTGAGGCGATGACACCGGTGCGGATGTGCCGTGTGGCGGTGGTCGTACCGGAGGCGGCCCTGCGAGGCGCGTTGGTGCGGATCGCCGAGGAGGGCTGCGTGGAACTGGACCGTGCCGAGGAAGCCGCACCGGGAGCGGCGGCAGTGCGGTTGCAGCGCTTGCTGGGCCATGGGACGACGACCGCGCCCCAGAACGCCTCGTCGGTCGCCCTGGCCGCCGGCCCTCCCGACCTCGATCGGCTCGAACGGCGCGGCGATCTCGTCCTGTTGGCTGGTGAGGCTCAGTTGGAGGAGCGGGCGGAAAGTGCCGTTCGGCGTGGGGAGGTGGCCGCGCTGGCCGGGTGGTGCCCGGCCGCCGAGGTGCCCCGCGTCGCGGGTCGGCTGGCCACGGCGGGCGGGGCGCTGCTGCCGCTGCCGTCCCCGCGTGGAACCGATCCTCCGACCTTCCTGCGCCCGGCCCGCTCCGCGTCTTTCACCCCCCTGGTGACGACGTACGGCACACCCGCGTATGTGGATCTCGATCCCTCGTGGCCGGCGGGCCTCATCTATGTCGCGATGTTCGGGATCATGTTCGGGGACGTGGGCCACGGGGGGCTGCTGGTACTGGGCGCCATCGCCTTCCGGTTCGGGCAGCCACGGCGATGGGCTCGGCTCCGCCCGTTGTGGCCGTTCCTCGCGGGCGCCGGCATCGCCTCCATGCTTGCGGGCGCCGCGTACGGCGAGTTCTTCGGGCCGACCGGACTGCTCCCGGTGCTGTGGCTGAACCCCCTCGACGACCCCGCACGTCTGCTGGCAGCGGCCGTCGTCCTCGGAACTGGTCTGCTGGCCCTCGCGCATGCCGCCGGCGCGCTGAACCGGGTGCGCGAGGGCGGCTGGAGCACGGGGTTGTACGGGGCGTCCGGCTGCGCCGGGCTGCTGTTCTACCTGGGTCTGGCACTGGCCGTTGCCGGCCTGCTGCTCCACATGCGGTGGGCGGCGCTCGGGGGAGCCGCGATGGGCCTGGCCGGACTGGCGCTGGTGGCACTCGGCCTGTTCCGTGCCACGGCGGGCGGAGGCGCGGGAGTCGCCGAGACGCTGGTGCGCCTGTTCGACGTCGTCGTGCGTACGGGCACCAACACCCTGTCGTTCGCCCGGCTGGCGGCCTTCGGCCTCACTCATGCCGCCCTCGCCGATCTGGTGTGGCGCGGCAGCACGGCTCTGGCAGGGCGTGGCACCGCTGGAGTCGCGGGTGCCGCCCTGCTGTTCGCCGTGGGCACGACCGTGTCCTTCGCCCTGGAGGCTCTGGTGGCCGGTGTGCAGGCCCTGCGGCTGGAGTACTACGAGCTCTTCTCCCGGCTCTTCGAGACCGAGGGCCGCCCGTTCCGTCCCTGGCACGTTCCCCCGGCGGAGCCTGCCGATCCCGCTGCGAAGGTGATCCCATGCTCGTCTGGCTGATCGTCCTGCCGGTCCTGGTCGCGGTATTCGGCGCCGTCCGGCTCCTGCGGCGGCACCGGACCAGACACGCCTTCCGCTGGCTCCTGGGCACGAACCTCGCTCTGCTGGTCGGGGCCATGGTCGTCCTCGCCACGGCCCTGACGGGCCCGGCCCACGCCTCGGCCCAGGCCGCCGCAACAGGCGGAGTGGGCGGATCCGCCTTGATCGGGGCGGCCATCGCGGTGGCCGGCGCGTCGATAGGCGCCGCGATAGCCGTCGCCTATACGGGCGCTGCGGCGCTGGCCGCGTTGAGTGAACGACCCGAGATGTTCGGCCGGGCGATGGTGATCGTCGGACTGGCGGAGGGCATCGCCGTGTACGGGCTGGTGGTCGCGATCCTGCTGATCGGAAAGGCGTGACGATGGGCACCGTGGCCGCCATCGGCGCCCGGACCGACGTGTGCGGACTGGCACTCGCCGGCGTCGAGGTCCTGGTGGCGGAGGGGCCGGAAGCCGTACGCGCGGCCTGGCGGGCTTTGCCGGACACGGTCGGCCTGGTGATTCTCACGGCCGAGGCCGCCGGCGCACTGGGGGGCGCGGCGAGGGCGCCGGACCCGGCCCGCCCGTTGACGGTGGTGATGCCTCCATGACCGCACCCGTCGAGGCGCTGGACCCCGTGCGGGCCGAGTTGCTGCGCGCGGCACAGGCCGCGGCCGCCACCGTACTGGACCGTGCGCGCGCCGACGCCGAGGAAACTCTGCGCGCGGCTCGCGCCACGGCGGAGGCGGTGCTCGACCGGGCCCGGAGGCTCGGCGAGGCCGACGGCGCGGCCGAGGCGGACCGGGAGCGGGTGCGGGCCGCGCAGGACGCCTGGGCGGCGGAACTCGCGGCCCGTGCCGAGGTCTACGGAGCGCTGAGGGCCGCGATCCGTGCAGGTGTGCGGGGCGCGCTGGCGGAGGGCGCGGTTTCACCGTCGCGCCTCGCGGGGGTGGCCCGGGGCGAGTTGGGCCCGGACGCACGGGTCACGGCCGCGCCGGGGGGCGGGGTGACGGCCGAGGTGCCGGGCCGCCGGCTCGATCTGTCGGCGGACACCCTCGCCGACGCGGCCCTGGACCGGCTGGGTGTCCGGGTCGAGTCGCTGTGGGGACCGCCGTGAGCGGCATCGGCGGCCAGGCGTCGGATGCGCCCGGCGCGCGCCCGTTCCCGCACATAACGACCAGTGCCACGGCACCCGGCCATGCGGACCGCCCGCACGTTCTCCGCGTCGCCGGGCCCCTCGTTGAGATCACCTGCCCTGCCACGACGGCCATGCACGACCTGGTCGCGCTCGGTGCGGCCCGGCTGCCGGGCGAGGTCGTCGCCATCCACGGCGACACAGCCACCGTCCAGGCCTACGAGTACACCGGCGGGCTGGCCCCCGGCCATCCCGCGGAGCCCCAGGGGCGGCCACTGTCGGTGCGGTTGACCCCCGATCTCCTCGGCGGTGTGTACGACGGTCTGCTGCGGCCCCTGGCCGGCATCGGCGACCTTCTCACGACCAGCGGGTCTCAGAGCGGCGAACGAGATCTTGTCGATCGGCCGTTCTCGCCGTCGATGCCGAAGGGAGCCTCGGTCGAGCCCGGCGACGTCCTCGGAGAGATCGGCGCGAGTGTACGGCTGCGGCTTCTGGCGCCGCCGGACCGGTCCGGCAAGGTGACACGGATCGCGAGGGAGGGCGAGTACTCCGCGGACGACGTACTGGCAGTGGTCGGCGGGTACGAGGTGCGCATGACGCAGTCGTGGCCCGTGCGCAGGCCACGACCGGTGGCCGGCCGGTTGCCGGCGGACATGCCCTTGAACACCGGACAGCGCGCCGTGGACCTCCTCTTCCCGGTGGCGCGCGGCAGCGCGGTTGCCGTCCCCGGCGGCTTCGGCACCGGCAAGACCATGCTGCTGCAGCAGATCGCCAAGTGGTGCGACGCGGATGTGATCGTCTACGTCGGCTGCGGCGAGCGCGGCAACGAGATGGCGGACGTCATCGAGGAACTGGCGGAGCTGGTCGACCCACGGACCGGGGGCCGGCTGGCGGAGCGGACGGTGACGATCGCGAACACCTCCAACATGCCGATGATGGCCCGCGAGGCCAGTGTGCACACGGGCGCGACGGTCGCGGAGTACTTCCGCGACATGGGTCTTGCCGTCGTACTCATCGCCGACTCGACCTCCCGCTGGGCGGAGGCACTGCGCGAGTTCGCCTCCCGTATGGGCGAACTCCCGGCCGAGGAGGGCTATCCGGCGGGGCTGGCCTCCCAGCTGGCCGCGTTCTACGAGCGGGCGGCGACCGTTCGCACGCTCGGCGGCACGACCGGATCCGTCACCGTGATCGGCGCGGTGTCCCCGCCGGGCGGCGACCGCACCGAGCCCGTCACCGCGCACACCGAGCGGTTCGTCCGGTGCCTGTGGAGCCTGGACCGCGAACTCGCCTACGCCCGCCACTATCCGGCCGTTTCGTGGTCGGAGTCCTTCTCCCGGGACGCCGCCGCACTGGCCGTCGCGCATGCGCGGGCCGGTGACCCCGAGTGGGCCGAGCGGCGCGGGCGCGTGGCGGGGCAGCTGGCGGAGGCGGACCGCTTGGCGGACCTGGTCGAACTGGTCGGCATCACCGCTCTGCCGCCCCGCGAGCGGATCACCGTGCTGGCCGGTCGGCTGCTGCGTGAGGCCGTGATCCAGCAGAACGCGCTGTCCCCGGCGGACGCCTACAGCACGCCCGAGAAGACGGCGGCCTTGGTGGAGGCTGTGCTGGCCGTGATCGACCGCTGTCTGGAGCTGGTGGACTCCGGTACCCAGGCGGATGCCGTCGAAGCGGTCGACTTCACCCCCCTCCTCCGGGCGCGGGAGCAGGCGGGCCCCGCGGAGACCGCTCCGGTGACGGCGGCCCGTGACCTCGTGCTGGCCCGGCTCAAGGAGACGACGTGAGCGGCGCGGTCGGCATCGAGTACACGGGCGTGCGGGAGTTGCGCGGCCCGCTGGTGGTCGTCGAAGGGGTGAGCGGGGTGGGCTGGGACGAGTTCGCCACGATCGTCCTGGACTCCGGTGAACGACGCCACGGCCTGGTCCTGGAGGTGGACCACGCGCTCGCGGTGGTGCAGGTGCTGGAGGACACGGCCGGTATGAACCGTTCCGGCACCCGTGTCGCCTTCTCGGGGACGCCGCTGCGGATTCCGGTGGGCGGCGGGTGGCTGGGGCGGGTGTGCAACGGCCGGGGCGAGCCCGCGGACGGCGGACCGCCGGTGCTCGGTGAATCGTACGCGGCGGTCGGCGGCGCGCCGATCAACCCGGTACGCCGGGAACCACCGGACGAGCCGGTGCTCACCGGCGTGGGCGCCGTGGATGTGCTGACCACGCTGGTGCGGGGCCAGAAGCTGCCGGTGTTCTCGACGGCCGGCCTTCCGCACCTGGAACTGGCCGTACAGATCGCGGCTCAGGCGACCTGCGGGGGTGAGCCGTTCGCCGTCGTTTTCGCCGGGATGGGGCTCACCCACGCCGACACGGCGTTCGTCCGTGACGGGCTCGCCGCGCGTTCCGCCGCACGGGAACTGGTCCTGTTGCTCAACACCGCCGACGACCCGGTGATCGAACGGCTGCTCACCCCACGACTCGCCCTGACCGTCGCCGAACAGCTGGCCTTCGTGGAAGGCCGGCACGTGCTGGTGGTGATGACGGACATGACCGCCTACGCCGAAGCACTGCGCGAAGTGTCCGCGGCACGCGGCGAGATACCGGCTCGGCGCGCCTATCCCGGCTACCTCTACAGCGACCTCGCCTCCCTCTACGAACGCTGCGGCCGGATCCGGGGGCGACCGGGGTCGGTCACCATCGTGCCGGTGCTCACCATGCCCGCGGGCGACATCACCCATCCCGTCCCCGACCTCACCGGCTACATCACGGAAGGCCAGATCGTGCTCTCGGCCGAGGTGCAGGCCACCGGCGTCTATCCGCCCGTGGATCCGCTCTCCTCGCTCTCACGCCTCATGCGCAAGGGAACCGGAGCGGGACGGACGCGCCCCGACCATCCGGCCGTCGCAGCACAGCTGATCGCCGCCCTGGCCCGGTCCCGGCAGGTGGCGGAACTCGCCGACCTCATCGGCCGTTCCGCGCTCAGCCCCACCGATCTGCGCCACCTGGACCTGGAGGACGCCTTCCGGCACCGGTTCCTCGCGCAACGCAATGACGAGAACAGGCCGTTGGAGGAATCTCTGGACCGCGCCTGGGAGGTGCTGCTCACCCTGCCACGCAGCCAGCTCGGCATGCTCCCGGCCGACCTGCTCGACGTCCATGCTCCGCCACGAGGCGAGGAGCCGCAATGAGCCCGCGGCGCCGCCGGGCTCCGGCAGGACGAGCCGGGCGCCTGCGGCTGCGCCGCAATCTCGCCACAGCGGTGCGCGGGGCCGACCTGCTGGAACGCAAACTCCGTCTCCTGCTGGACCGCGAGCAGACGGCACGGCGGGCAGCAGAGGACGCGGACCACGTGTGGAGGGGAAAGCTGGCCGACGCGGACACCTGGCTGCTCCGAGGGGTGCTGCTGGGCGGCGAACACGCGCTGGTCCAAGCGGCGCCGGCGAACCGGGCGCGTGTCGACATCCAGTGGGCCGCACTCATGGGCGTACGCCATCCCGCGGCAGTGGAGTGGAAGGCCCCCGTACGCTCCCCTGCGGAGCCCACTCCGCCCAACACGGCACTCTCACAAGCCGAGACGGCGTACCGTGCCGCGGTCGGGGCCGCGGCGGACCTCGCCGCCCACAGGGCGGCCGCCGACCTGCTGGCCGCCGAAGCCGGAAGGACGCGGCAGCGGGTCCGCGCCCTGCGCCGGCACTGGATCCCTCGCTTGCGGGAAGAACTCGCAGCGCTGGAGCTGGCGTTGGAAGAGTCCGAACACGAAGAAGCAGTCCGGCGCCGCTGGGCGGCCGACCGCGCCGATCAGTGACACGCCGCACACCGGGTGCCAACGGCGGGCCCGAGCGAGGCCCGCCGTACAGCGCCGGCCGCCGTCAGGTGCCGTGCTTGATCTCCACGTGCTTCGCCTCCGCCTTCTGGGTGCCCAGGCCCACGCTGATGGTGAGCATGCCGTCGGTGTAGTCGGCCTTGACGTCGTCGTCGTCGGCGCCGGGCGGCAGCGACACGCTGCGGCTCATCGCGCCGTACCGGATCTCACTGTGGTTCTTGGTGATCTCTTTCTCGGTGCGTTCGGCCTGGACCGTCAGCACGCCGTCAGTGATGAAGACGTCAATGTCGTCGGGCCCCATACCTGGAAGCTCCGCCCGCATCACATAGCGGTCGTCCTGCGTGTAGTCCTCGATCCGGACCGTGTACAGGTCCCCCATCGTGGGCATCGCGAACCGGGCCGGAAGGTTCTCGAACCAGTCCGGCATCTCCGGGAACGCGAACCTCTGCTTGCGTGGCTGCGTGGTCATCGCCATGCCTCCTAGGCTGTCCGGACACCTCCAGTTCAGCGCGCGGCGACATCTGGCGCTGAGGCCGAACAGCCCACACACAGGAGTCCTCTGGTCCCTTTCGTCCCGTGGGGTCACGGTCAGACTGAACCCAAGGGACGCACGAGACCCGGCGGCGATCACCATGTCCGACGTCAGCACCACCGACCTCTACGAGGTGACCATGGCCATGTCCTACCTCCGGGAGGACATGTGGTCACCGGCCACCTTCAGCCTCTTCGTCCGGGATCTTCCGCCCGGCCGGGGCTTCCTGGTCGCCGCGGGCCTGGAATCCGCCCTGGAGTTCCTGAGCGGCTTCCGCGTGGAGCGGGAAGACGTCGACGTATTCGCGGACGCCCTGCATCGCCCTGCCGTGGATCTCGAACCACTCCTCGGTCTCGTCTTCGAGGGCGAGGTGCGCGCGGTTCCGGAGGGGCACGTGGTGTTCGCCGGTGAGCCGCTGCTGGAGGTGACCGCGCCGCTGCCGCAGGCACAGCTCGTGGAGACGTACCTGCTGAACCAGCTCTGCCACCAGACGGCGGTGGCGTCCAAGGCGGCACGCTGTGTCCTGGCCGCCGCCGGCAGGCAGGTCATCGACTTCTCGCTGCGCCGCACGCACGGACCCTGGGCGGGGCTGCAGGCCGCCCGGCTGGGCGCCATGGTGGGCTTCGCGGGCACCAGCAACGTCGCCGCCGCCACCTCACTCGGCATTCCTGCCTCGGGCACCATGGCCCACTCCTACATCGAGGCCTTCCCCGGCGAGGAGGAGGCGTTCCGTGCCTTCGCACGCTGTCACCCCGGTCCGGTCACCTTCCTCGTCGACACCTACGACACGGAGGAGGGCGTGCGCATCGCCTCCCGTGTCCTGAACGACCTGCGGCGCGGCCCCGGCTGCGGGATCCGCCTGGACAGCGGCGACCTCGACGCACTCTCGCGGCGGGCACGCGCCCTTCTGGACGCCGCCGGACTGACCGGCGTGCAGATCGTGGCCAGCGGCGGACTGGACGAGTACGGCGTGGACCGGCTGGTGCGCGCCGGTGCCCCGATCGACGTGTACGCCGTGGGCACGAAGGCGGGCGTCGCTGCGGACGCCCCGTACCTGGACGCCGCGTACAAACTCGTCGAGTACGACGGCTGTCCCGTGATGAAGCTGTCCTCGGCAAAAGTTACGGCCCCGGGCCGCAAGCAGGTCTTCCGCCGACCCGGGCGGCCCGACCTCATCGCCCTGGCGACCGAGAAGCCGCCGGACTCCGCACAGCCACTGCTGCACCGGGTCATGCGTGATGGGCACCGGACACGCTCGCCGGACCACTGGCAGGACGCACGTCGGCGATTTCGCGAGGACATAGACGGCGTGCCCGGACCAGCACGCCGGATCGAGAACCCCGAGCCGGTCCGCCCGGTCCGGTCCGAGAACCTCGAATGGCTGACGGCCTCGGTACGGGCCGACATCGAAGCCCGCCTGTGCCCGAGCCGTCGCACGGACAGGGTCGGCTCCCACGCGACGACGGTCTCGGCCTCCCGAGACTGACCGGCCGTGTTCCGGCGAAGGGTCGGCAGGTCCCCCGCGGGGACCAATGGCCCCTGGCAGGCCCACGCCGCCGGAGCCTTCCATGGAGGAGGCGGTGGCACCCCTTCCGCGCCACCGCAGGGAGGAGGCGAGGGCGATGACCGCTCCCGCTCCAGCGAAGAAGAACCACCGGGCTGTGACCGGCCCCGAGGCGACCGGCGCTTCCATGCGCGCCCGGGTGGGCGACGAGATCGTCGTACGCGGGACCACGGCCGGGGTCGTCGCACGGGACGGCGAGATCGTCGGCCTCCATCATCCCGACGGCAGTCCGCCCTACGACGTGCGCTGGGCCGAGGACGGACGGGTGACCCTGTACTTCCCGGGTCCTGACGCCTACATCCGGCACCTGGTCATGGCGGGCGAACATGTCCCGGCCCGGTGACCGCCGACCGGTCGTGGTGGGAGTGGATCCTGATCCGGCCCATCGGATGGCACTGGCCTGGGCGGCGGACGAGGCCGCCCGCCGCCGGCTGCCGTTGCGCGCCGTCCACGTCGAGGGAGTTCCCACCAGGGGCTACCGGAGGCGGGAGGTCCCGCCGTCGTGGGAGGAGTGGAACGAGGCACTGCACAAGGCGGGGCAGCAAGTGCTCTATGAAGCCGTGGACTTCGTGGCCGCCCGGCACCCGCAGCTCGACGTCGAGGCTCTGCTCGCGGAAGGCGACCCGGTGTGGGTACTGCGCGAGGAGAGTCGGGACGCCACCGCCGTCGTGCTGGGATCGCGCCACCTGAGCCGGAAGCAGGAGGTGTTCGGCTCCGCGTCGGTCGCCCTGCCGCTCATGGCCCATACGCGCTGTCCCCTGGTGGTCGTCCCCGAGCCGGAGCACGTCACCCAGGAGCCCGCGTACTTCGTCGTCGGCGTCGACGGCAGCGAACACTCCGGTGCCGCGGTCGACGTGGCGTTCGAGGAGGCGGCCCTGCGCGGCGCCGAGCTGCGGGCCCTGCTCGTGTGGGAGCCCGGGCCGCTCAGGATCTTCGACGAGCACGAGCCGCAGCAGGAGTCCCGGCGGCTGCTGTCCGAGATCGTTGCAGGCCGCCACGCCCGCTACCCCGAGGTCGACCTGCGCCACGAGGTGCTCGTCGGGCACCCCGTCCAGGTGCTCGCCGACGCCTCGGCGCACGCGCTGGGCCTGGTGGTGGGGACCCGTGGCCGTGGAGGCTTCGCCGGCATGCTGCTCGGCTCGGTCAGCCAAGGCGTACTGCACCACGCGAGTTGCCCTGTCATCGCGGTCCCGACCCATGGGTGAGCCACCGCACCGGCACGAAGGAAGGCCACCGTGACTGCAGAACCTCCTGAGGTGCACGCCGTCGCCGCGCTCGTGACGGAGGCCACCGCGGCGCCCTCACTGCACAACGCCCAGCCCTGGGCGTTCCGCTACCTGCGCGACGTCGGCGTCCTGCGTCTGTACGCCGACCCGGAGCGCGCACTGCCGCACATCGACCCGGACCGCCGAGGCCTGCACATCGGCTGCGGCGCCGCGCTGATGAACCTGCGCGTGGCCGCCGCGGCGGCGGGGCTGGCACCGGTGGTCCGGCTACTGCCCGACCCCGCCTACCCAGAGCTCCTCGCCGAGGTGCATCTGTGCGGCAGCGGCACGCCCGACGGGGCGCTCGCCCAGCTGAACCCGGCGATCCGCCGCCGTCACTCCAGCCGTCTCCCCTTCCGCGACGAGGGAATCCCCGCCGCCGTGCGGGAGAGGCTGTCCGAAGCGGCCCGCGACGAGGGGGCCCAGCTGTCGTTCCCCGGCGCATGGCATGTGCGGTCGATCCTGGAGCTGGTGCGGGACGCCGAGGACAGGGAGGCGCTGGCCCCGGACGTACGTGAGGAAGCGGCACGCTGGACGCACACCGAGCTGCCCCATGCCGCCGAGGCGGCCGACGGCATCTCCGGTGAGGCGTTCGGCCCCCGGCAGCGCGGTACCTCGGCCCCGGTGCGGGACTTCGCCGCCGGCCGCCCGATGCCCGGACGCGCCTGGGCGTCCTTCGAGAAGAACCCGAACATCGCCCTGCTCGGTACGGCCCACGACGGCCCTCCGGACTGGCTCCTGACCGGTCAGGCACTGGAGCGGGTCCTGCTCCGGGCCACCACGGACGGGCTGGTCTCCTCCCTCACC
Organism: Streptomyces sp. NPDC004561; assembly: GCF_053602155.1. Lineage (NCBI taxonomy): Bacteria > Bacillati > Actinomycetota > Actinomycetes > Kitasatosporales > Streptomycetaceae > Streptomyces > Streptomyces sp. NPDC004561. The sequence goes on along the minus strand of NZ_JBSGDB010000006.1, from coordinate 16,654 downwards.
TCCCAGCCCCTGGAGTGGCCCGAGACCCGGTGGGCCGTCCGCGATCCCGTGTCGGCCATGGCCCACGTCCAGATGGTGATCCGGCTCGGCTACGGCCCCGAAGGTCCAGCGAGCCCACGGCGACCCGTGGCCGATGTGCTCGACGTCCTCTGACGCGGCCGGGTACCGGTCGCCCGGCGCGAGGAGAGCAGCATGAAGGTCTCCGAGGTGATGACCGCTCCACCGGTGTGCGTACCGCCCCACGCCTCCGTGGCCGACGTGGCCCGCCGGATGTCCGAGCGCGCGGTCGGCTCCGTCCTCGTGACCGAGGACGGAGCACTGCGCGGCATAGTCACCGACCGCGACCTGGTCGTTCGCGGCATGAGCGGCGGAGTGAGCACGGAGGCTCCGGTGGAGTCGGTCATGTCGGCCCGAGTCATCACCGTGGAAGCGGCCGACGACCTCCAGGTCGCCTACCGGACGTTTCGGCGCACAGGAGTCCGCCGGCTTCCCGTGCTGGACGCGGGCCGGGTGGTCGGCGTGCTGACGATCGACGACCTGTTCCTCGACGTCTTCCGTCGCCTCGCCGATATGCTGGGCCCGGTCGCCTGGAGCGTCCTGCAGGAGCCACCGGGCCCTCGCTCCGAGGCTGGAGCCCTGCATGAGCCCTGACCCGGCCCGGCGGGCAACTGCCGCTCTGCGCGAGGACAGCCGGCCCGCGGGCGGCACTGCGACCGCGCGGGAGCCGCCCCCGGACAGGCCGGTCGCCACCGCGTCCTCCCTCCCCTCTCTGACGGTGTCCGACGTCTTCGCCGCCATGGGCAGCTCGCCCCGGGGCCTCACCTCGGCCGAGACGACCGCGCGACAGGACCGGTACGGTCCCAACGAACTGCCCGGCGTGAGCCACGGCCATATATGGCGTCGTCTCGTCGCTCAGTTCACCGACCTGTTCGCTGTCGTCCTGCTCGTCTCCTCGGCCATCACGTTCCTCGCCTACCTGCTGGGGCAGCCCCGGGATCCAGCCACCCTCCAGCTCGCCCTGGCGATCCTCGGGGTCGTGCTGCTGAACGCCGGGATCGGTTTCGCGCAGGAGTACTCCGCGGAACGTACGGCCGAGTCCTTGCAGGCGATGGTGCCGCACACCTGCCGTGTGCTGCGTGACGGGGAGCGGCGGGAGCTTCCCGCGCGGGATCTCGTACCGGGGGATGTGGTGGTCCTGGAGGCCGGGGACGCGATACCGGCCGACTGCCGGCTGGTCGAGGCTCAGGAAACCACCGTCAACAACGCGGCGCTCACCGGCGAGAGCGACCCCGTGGCCCGGGTCGCGGAACCCGTGCCGTCGACGCCGCCCCTTCAGGCGCGCAACTGCGTCTTCATGGGCACCGACCAGGTCGCGGGCACGGGCAAAGGCGTCGTGATCGCGACGGGTGCGGCCACCGAGTTCGGACGCATCTTCCGGCTCACCGCCGCCGCCCCGCGGCAGCAGACCCCACTGCAGCGCCAGGTCGCCGTCATGGCCCGCCGGGTGGCGGGCGTGGCACTGGCGACCGGAGCCGTGCTGTTCGCGGTGCGCGTGCCCAGCGGGCAGCCGTTCGTCGACACGTTCGTCTTCTCGCTGGGCGTGATGGTCGCCCTCGTGCCGGAGGGGCTTCCCGCCACGCTCTCCGTGTCCCTGGCGATCGGCGTGCGGCGCATGGCTCGTCGGCACGCGCTTGTCAAGCAACTGCTCGCGGTGGAGGCGCTGGGCTCGACCAGTGTGATCTGCACCGACAAGACCGGCACCCTCACACAGGCCGAGATGACCGTCGTACAGCTGTGGGCGGACGACGTTTCGCACGCTGTGACCGGAGTGGGGTTCGCGCCGGTCGGCGAGATCACCGACCCGGGGCCCTCGCGGGAGCTGCTGCGGGGGGCGGCTCTGTGCAGCAACGCCCGGCTGGTCCCGCCGGCCGGACGGGATCAGTGGCGGGTGTTGGGCGACACCACGGAGGGCGCCCTGCTGGTGGCCGCCGCGAAGGCGGGCCTGGACCCGGCACAGGAGGAGGCCCTGACGCCTCGGGTCGCGGAGCACCCTTTCGACTCCGCCCGCAAGCTGATGAGCACCGTGCACCAGGCCGGCGACGGCACCTACCTCGCGTATGCCAAAGGCGCACCGCTCGAACTGCTGGGCCGCTGTGACACCATCGACCGGAGCGGAACGCGAACACCGCTGACGGACACCGCCCGCGCGCGGGTGGCTGCGGCCGCGGACGGCATGGCCGGGCAGGGTCTGCGCGTACTGGCCGTCGCGAGACGGCAGGTCTGCGGTCCACAACTTGCCGTCGGGGACGTCGAGTCCGAACTGACGCTGCTGGGGCTGACCGGGATGTACGACCCGCCCCGGCCGGAAGTCCAGGAGGCGGTGGACTCCTGCCGACGGGCCGGGATCCGCATCGTCATGGTCACCGGCGACCACCCTCTCACCGCGGAGGCCGTCGCCCGCCGTGTCGGCATCGTGCGCGAGCCGGCCCCGACCGTGACGACAGGCGCCGCACTGGACGTGCTGGACGAGAGCGGCCTCGACGCTCTGCTGGCGGGCTCCACCGAGCTGCTGCTGTGCCGGGTCAGTCCGGAGCACAAGATGCGGGTGGTCACGGCGCTGCAGCGGCGTGGCGAAGTCGTCGCCGTCACCGGCGACGGAGCCAACGACGCCCCCGCCCTCAAGCACGCCGACATCGGTGTCGCCATGGGCGCCTCCGGTACCGACGTCGCCCGTGAGGCCGCCGTGATGGTGCTGCTCGACGACTCGTTCGCCTCCATCACCACCGCGGTGGGACTGGGCCGCTCCGTCTACCGGAACATACGCAAGTTCCTGATCTACCTCTTCAGCCACAACATCGCCGAACTCGTCCCGATCCTGGCGGCGACGTTCACCGGATTCCCGCTCGTGCCGATCACGGCCGTGCAGATCCTCGCCATCGACCTCGGCTCCGACGTGCTGCCCGCCCTCGCGCTCGGCGCGGAGCCGATGGAGCCCGATGTCATGAACAGCCCACCGCGGCCGCGCCAGGAGCGGCTGTTCTCAACCGCTGTGATGGGCCGCATCCTCTTCCTCGGCGGCATCCAGGCCCTCGGTGTGTGCGCGGTCTTCTTCTGGCACATCCGCGCCTCCGGCATCCCCTACGCGGACTTCACCAAAAGCGATCCCGTCTACCGGGAAGCCATCACCATGGTCCAGGCGGGCATCGTCGTCAGCCAGTTCTTCAACGCCCTCGCCGTGCGCACCGACCGGCAGAGCGTCTTCCGTGCCGGTCTGCTCGGCAATCCGTGGCTGCTGGCCGCCGGTTGCTTCGGCATCGGGCTCATGGCCGCCATCAGTTACGCACCACCGCTTCAGGCAATCTTCCACACCGCTCCCCTGTCCCCCGCCGACTGGGCGGTACTGGCCGCGTTCGGAGCGCTGCTGCTGGTCGCCGAGGAACTGCGGAAGTGGGTACTGCGACGCCGGAGTTCGGCATCCCCGAAAGGAGCAACGCCATGAGGGTGGTCATCGCGGGCTGCGGACGAGTCGGGGCCGCTCTGGCCACGCAACTCGTCACCGAAGGTCACGACGTACGACTCATCGACCTGCAGCCCAAGGCACAGAGGAAGTTGTCGCCGGGCTTCCCCGGTGCTTTCCACGTGGGCAACGGCTTCAGCCGCGCAGCGCTGGAAACGGCCGGCATCGCTCACGCGGACGCGTTCGTCGCGGTCACCTCCGGGGACAACAGCAACATCGTCAGCGCGCGCACCGCCAAGGACACGTACCGGGTCCCGATCGTCCTCGCCCGCATCCACGATCCACGTCGCGCCGACATCTACCGGGAACTGGGAATCCCGACCATCTCGAGCGTCCGCTGGGCCGTGGGCCGCATCCATCAGATGCTGCTGCACCGCCACCTCAGCCCCGAAGTCTCCTTCGGCAACGGCGAGACGCTCCTCGTCCGCTCCCAGCTGCCGTCATATCTCGTCGGGCGCCAGGTCACCGACTTCGACGTCGACGGCGAGATCCGGGTCGTGGAGATCACCCGCGGCGGCCGCTCCCTGCTGCCCGCGCACGGTGTCCTGGCAGAGTCCGGCGATCTGGTCACCTTCAGCGTCGCCGCGACCGCGCTGGGCCGGCTGAGCGGCTTTCTCGACAAGGAGCTGGGAACGTGAAGGTCATGATCGCGGGCGCGGGCCGGCTGGGCACCCGGATCGCCCAGGTCCTGTCCGCCGCGCGCAACGACGTCACCCTCATCGAGCACGACGACGACCGGGTGTCCGAGCTGGAAGACCTGCCGCATGTGCGGGTCGTGGCCGGGGACGCCTGCGAGCCGGGTCTGCTGGAACACGCGGGAGCCCTCGCCTGCGACCTCGTCATCGCCGCCACCGGCCGCGACGAGGACAACCTCGTCATCAGCCTGCTGGCGAAGCGGCAGTTCGGAGTGGGGCGGGTGGCCGCGCGCGTCAACGACGCGGAGAACGCCTGGCTCTTCGACCGAAGATGGGGCGTGGATGTGGCGGTGCCCGCGGCCACTCCGCTGATCTCCCTGATCGAGGAGGCCACCGGCGCCACGGACACGGTGGCTCTGCTGCGGCTGAGCAAGGCAGGAGTCGAGGTCATCGAGACCGCCATCACGGAGCGCTCCCGGGCCGCGGGGCGCACCCTGGGCGAGATCACCCTGCCCACGGGCACCGTGGTCGCCACCGTCGTACGCGACGGCCGGCCCACGGTTCCCGGACCCGCGATGCAGCTGCTTCCCGGCGACGAACTCCTGCTCGTGTCGCACGAGGCGACCGAACAGGAGATCCATGCGGCCTTCCAGTGATCGAGGGGCAGGCCATCCCGGACCTCGGATCACTGCTTCCCCGGGCGCACGATCACGACCGGGCAGCTCGCGTGCTGGGACACGTGCTGGCTGACGGAGCCGAGCAGGGCGGCGGCGAACCCACCTCTGCCCCGGCTGCCGACCACCAGGACATCAGCACCCTCGGCGGCCCGCAGCAGAACGTCCGCGGGGTTGCCGTGGACCACAGCGGTCCGGACCGAGCCCGCAGCGTCCGGGCCGAGCACGTCGGTCAGCTCCAGTTCCACCTTCTGCCGGGTCTCGTCCACGTCCACGTCCATGTCCACGGCGGGCGCCGACCATCCGTACAGGCCCGGCAGCTCCCACGCCGCGACCGCGTCCACGGTGCCACCGATCAGGCCCGCGTAGTGCACTGCCCAACGCAGTGCCTCGTACGAGGACTGAGACCCGTCGACGCCGACCACCACCCGCCGCTCGGAGACATGATTGTTCATGCGTCCCACCTCTTCTGTGCCGCCCACCTGGCTGGGTCCGCTCTTGTCTCCCACGCTGCGGGACGCATGGCCTCAGCGCCAGCGAACAACGTCCGGCGGCATGACGGGCGACGGTACGCGCCCTCGGCACCCCTACTTCACCGGTGAGCGGGACTCGAAGCATGCGCTGACCCCACACATATATATCGTCATCCGGAACCGCTCACTGCCTCTGAGGGACGACCGCGACCGGACACTCGGAGCGGTGCAGGAGCGCATGACTCACGCGTCCGAGCTGGAACCCGAAGGCGTTCGTTCGGCGCCGTGCCCCCACGATCACCAGGTCGGCAGCGGCCGACCGGTCCACGAGGATCCTGGCGGCTGCTCCTTCCGGCGTCGCCGGGCGTGTGCGGACATGCGGATACTCGTCGATCGCAGCCTTGAGCCGAGCCTCGACGACGGCGGAGGCACGCTCCTCGTATGTGTCCGCCGGACTTCCTGCATGTATCCGGTTGCCGTTCCTGTCGAAGGCGGGCCTGCGCCAGGCATGCACCACGTCCAGGACGCAGCCGCGCACCTCGGCCTCCCGGAAGGCGTACCGCACGGCCTCAGTGCTCGTGTCGTCAGCGTCGCCGATGCCGAGCAGGATCCGCTCATGTGTGCCCGCGAGCCCCGCCGGATCGCCCCGGACGACGATCACAGGGCTGTGCGACCGAGCCGCCACGGCCAGAGAGATCGACCCGAGAAGCAGCCCCTTCACCTCGCCCCGGCCCCGCGAACCCGTCACGACCGTGAAGGCCTGATCGCCCTCCCGAACGAGAGCGTCCACCGGGTCCTCCGGGACGATGTCGGTGGTGACCTTCACATCCGGGTTGCGCCGCTCGGCGCGATCGGCCGCCGAGGCCACGATGTGCTCGGCCAGCACCTGGCCGGAGGGGCGCCCCGGGCCCACTGAGGGAAGGCCGACCTCGTAGCGCTCCCAGAGGGAGGCGTACACGAACCTGAGCGGAAGACCGTGGCGGTCGGCCTCGTCCACGGCCCAGTCGACCGCAGTGAGGCACGAGTCCGATCCGTCGACGCCTACCACCAGAGGAAGTGTCATCGTCCCCACCGCCTTTCATGGGGCCGCCCTTCACGCAGCACATGAGGGTGACTTTCACGGTCGCACCCCTGTGGGCGAGGTCGCGAGGGCGTTTCGGCCCGTGCCGGAGGACCTTCGGCCCCCTACCGTTCGTGGTCGCGTTCGTGCGCCTGCCGCACTGAAGCGATGACCCGGTCGATCAGTTCGGGGAGAGCCGACCGCACCGCTTCGCTCAGGTGCGCGCCGAGTTCGACGTCGGTCACCTCCATGGCGTGCACCACGAGTCTCGGTGGCAGCCGGTCGAGGGCTTCCGCCAGAGCGAGGCACTCACCGAGGCCGAGCGCATGCGTACTCGCCGTAGGCGCCGTTCGGGCGGCCGCGTCCGCCGCCGTGAGGGCGTGCAGCTCTCCTGGCCGACCCGGCCGTGCCCGGAGGGCTTCCACCACGATCACCGTGTCCGCGCCGCGCCACAGGTCGAGCATGCGGGCAGGCTCTCCGTCGCTGACGGTCAGAGCCGTTCCATCGGGAACCCGGCCCCGCAGTGCCTCCACAGCCGTCGGGCCGACCCCGTCGTCACCACGCAGGGGATTACCCACACCGATCACCACGACCCGGCCACTCATGTGCGTTCCACCGTCACGTCGAGGAAATGGGCGGCGCAGGAGATGCACGGATCGTGGTTGCGGATGGCCCGTTCGCACAGACGGGTGAGCTCGTCGTCGTCAGCGGCGGGCCCGGCCCTGTCCAAGCGTGTCTGAACCGCCCGGCGCACATCCTCCTCGATGGCGGTCTGGTTCTGCGCCGTGGGTGGGACAATACGCGCTTCGGTCACCGAGCCGTCCCCGGTAAGGGCGTAGCGATGGTAGAGCAGGCCCCGGGGCGCCTCAGTGGCCCCGACGCCGACACCCCGGCGTGGCGGGACCTCGACGGCCGGCCGGGGCGGGCGTTCGTATCCGGCGATGATTTGGAGGGCCTCCTCGACGGCCTGCACCACCTCGACGGCCCGTACGACGATGCTGCGGAAGGGGTTGTCGCAGAGGGCACCGGTCGCCGGATCACCCAGGCCGGCTTCCCGCGCCGCCTCGGCGGCGACGGGGTGCAGCCAGCGGCCGTTGAGCGCATAGCGGGCCAGCGGGCCGGTCAGGTAGCGACGGCCGTCGAGCTCGGCCGTCAGGGCGGTGGAGTGGGGTACCTGCTCCTCTTGGACGTGCTGTTCGAAGTCGGACAGACAGAACTCACGCAGCGCCAGGCTGTCGCCGTTGCCGTGTCCGGTCATGACCGCCGGTGTTCCGCAGTCGATGGCGTAGCGGCCGGGGTCGCGCAGAGCCAGCAGGTCGTGGTCGCACACGGCGTCCGGGAAGTCGAACGACGCGACCCAGCGCACCGTCTCCAGCGCGTCGTCCCGGGCTTGCCGCAGCCGTTCCGTGAGTGGGCGGAGTTCGTCCGGCGTCGGGGTCCGATAGAAACCGCCGATCCGGACGTTGACCGGGTGGATGGGGCGGCCGCCGAGCTGTTCGAGGATCGCGTTGCCGGTCTGTTTGATTCTCAGGCCGCGCTCGACGGCGGCTCGCTGGTCGCGCGCGAGTTCCACGACGTCGGCCCGCCCGAGGAAGTCGGGGGCGTGCAGCAGGTGGATGTGCAGGGTGTGGCTCTCGATCCACTCGCCGCAGTACAGCAGGCGGCGCAGTTCCGCGAGAGGGCCGTCCACCATGACGCCGCAGGCGTTCTCGATCGCCTGGCAGGCGCTCATCTGGTAGGCGACCGGGCAGATACCGCAGATGCGAGCGGTGATGTCGGGAGGCTCGGTGTGACCCCGGCCGGTCAGGAATGCCTCGAAGAAGCGCGGCGGTTCGTAGATGCGCAGCCGAGTCTCGGCGACCGAGTCCCCGTCGACGCGTAGGTGGAGGGCTGCCTCGCCCTCCACTCTGGCCAGCGCGTCCAGTCGCAGGACGCGGGTTCCGCGATGGTTCATGCGAGCCTTTCCGGGCGCGTTCTTCAGGCCGGAGGTTTCTGCTGCTCCTCGGGCGCGAGGTCGGGTACGGGGGCATATTCCGGCGATGCGGCGTTGAAGGTGCGGAAGACACGCTGGATGTCCCGCTCACTCATCCCGTCGCGGCGCAGCTGCGCGACCATGGAGCGCAGATTGGGCTTGCTCGACGGGCCGAAGCAGCCGTAGCAGCCGCGTCCGTAGGCGGGGCATATGGCACCGCACCCTGCGTGCGTGACCGGGCCCAGGCAGGGGGTGCCGTGAGCGACGGTGATGCACGTGGTGCCGCGCCTCTTGCATTCGAAGCAGACGCTGTGGTCGGAGATCTGGGGTTTGCGTCCGGCCAGGTGGGCGGTGACGACTTCAAGAAGCTGACGGCGGTCGATGGGGCAGCCGCGCAGTTCGAAGTCGACCGGCACATGGGCCGAGATCGGTGTCGAGGTCTCCAGCGTGGCGATGTACTCCGGCCGGGCGTACACCGCCGCGAGGAATTCGTCGACGTCGGCGAAGTTGCGCAGCGCCTGGATCCCGCCCGCGGTGGCGCAGGCTCCGATGGTGACCAGGTGCCGGGAGATGCGGCGGATGTGCTGGATCCGCTCGGCGTCCTCGGCGGTGGTGATCGACCCTTCGACCAGCGAAAGGTCGTACGGCCCCCGGCCGTCCAGCCGGGCACGCTCCCGGTCGGCGCCCTCGGCCGGAGTCATCTCCAGGAAGTGATCGATCCGTACGCGTTCGGTGAGGTCGAGGAGTTCGTCCTCGCAGTCCAGCAGAGTCAGCTGGCAGCCGTCGCAGGAGGCGAACTTCCACACGGCGAGCGTCGGCCGCGTGTCGGTGGCCGATTCGGGTTCGGTGACCATGTCACAACTCCCTGACGAGGAGCAGCCGGGCCACGCGGTCGTAGCGGACGACCGGTCCGTCGCGGCACAGCAGGAGCGGGCCGAGCTGGCAGTGGCCGCAGTGGCCGGTGGCACAGTGCATGGTTCGTTCCAAAGACACCTGGACGCGGTGCGGAACCAGACCCCGTGCCACAAGTTCGCGTGCGGTGTGACGCATCATGACCTCGGGTCCGCACACCAGCGCGCAACTGCGTGCGGGGCGTAGATCGAGACGGTCCAGGAGCGTGGTGACCACGCCCACCGCGCCCTGCCAGCCCGGGCCGGGCCGGTCGACGGTCGCCTCCACCCGGGCCTGACCGCGCCAGCTCTCGATGTCGTGGCGGTAGACCAGATCGGCAGGGGTGCGGGCGCCCACCAGGACCGTGAGGCGACCGTACGCGGCGGGCCGGCCCAGTACCTCGTGCACCACCGGCCGTAGCGGAGCCAGCCCGATGCCTCCGGCGACCACCAGAACGTCGTGGCCGGTCGCCGCTTCGAGGTCCCAGCCGGTGCCGTACGGCCCGCTGAGCCCGACGCTGTCGCCCGGGCGCAGCCGGTACAGCGCGGTCGAGACCGCACCCACCGCGCGCACGGTGTGCACGAGTCCCCCGTGGCGGCCGCGCAGGGCACTGGCGGAAATAGGCACTTCGCCGACCCCGAACACGTAGATCATCGCGAACTGCCCCGGTGAGAAGGGCCGGAGTTCTTCCCTGCTCGGTACCAGCTCGATCGACCGGGTGTCGGCGGTCTCGGCCCAGGTGTCGGCGACGCGGTATGCCAGCGGGGGCGCCACGGTGGTCATGGTGGCTCGGAGGCGGACGCCGGCTCCGCAGGCCGTGTCCAGTCGTGCAGGGCGGCCGCTTCCTCGGTGATGTCGATGCCGACGGGACACCATACGATGCAGCGTCCGCAGCCCACGCAGCCTGACGAGCCGAACTGGTCGTACCAGGTGCCGAGTTTGTGCGTCATCCACTGCCGGTAGCGGCTGCGCGAGGAGGCGCGCACCGGGCCGCCGTGCAGGTGGGAGAAGTCCAGGTCGAAGCACGAGTCCCACAGCCGCCACCGCTCCGCGTGGTCGCCGGTGAGGTCCGTGACGTCCTCGGTGGTGGTACAGAAGCAGGTCGGGCACACCATGGTGCAGTTGCCGCACGTCAGGCACCGCCCTGCCACGTCGTCCCAGCGAGGCGCGTCGAGCGTGCCGGCCATCAGCTCCCGCAGGTCGGCTTCCGGCATGGTCCTCCCCATGCGGTCCGCGGCGGCCGTGACGCCTGCGCGAGCCGTCTCCCGGGTTTCCGGATCGGCCGGACGAGCGGGCAGTTCGGCAAGGATCTCCGCGCCTTCCTGGCTGCCGCTGCGGACCCAGAAGCGGTGCCCGTCCCCGTCGACCACTTCGGTCATCACCAGGTCGTACCCGGGTCCGGCAGCGGGTCCGGTGCCCATCGAGACGCAGAAGCAGGTGGCGCCGGGCTCGCTGCACTCGGCCACGATCAGCAGGGCCCCGGAGCGACGCCCCTCGTAGCCGGGATCGCGGTACGCCCCACCGGTCAGCACCCGGTCCTGGACGGCGATGGCCCGCAGATCGCAGGGGCGCACGCCCAGGAAGGCGTACCGAGGCGGCACGGCCCGGTCGGCGGTGAGGACCAGCTCGCCCTCCACCCGGTCGGCGCTCCACTCCCGCACCCGCGACGGATGGAGGAAGGACTTCCACGACTGGGGGCCCGCCGCGTTCGCGAAGGCCGCGCCGTCCGACCGCTCCCTCAGCCGGTAGCGTCCGGCTTCCAGCTCCACACCCCATCCGTACGGCAACGCGTCGGCCGACCGCAGCTCCGCAAGCACGATGGCGCCGTCCCGCACGGTGGGTCCGACCACGGTGAAGCCGCGCCGGATCAGCACGTCCACGAGTGCGGCCATGCCGTCCTTGCCCATGACGAGCCCGTCGGACACGGGCGGCCGAGAGGCGTTCACATCGGCGTCGGTGCTCATGACCGACCTCCTTCGGCACAGCGGACGACACATGGAGCCCCGCCGTCCCCTCAGGCCCACGATCGCAGCATTTCCGCTGCGGCGCCGCGCCGACAGAGCCGGGTGGTACGTGCACGGGGTCCATTGGTCCCGTAGACCCGAGCCGGGCAGATGTGGTGGCAGAGAGCGACTACGGGCAGGCGGTCCGGCGACGACGCGCGGAGACGGACAAGCTCGCGCTCTACCTGCTCCAGCCGGAGACCAGGTGGACCCCGGCGAGCGCGACGATCAGGCCCGCGCCGACCGACAACGCAAGCAGGAACCAGCGGCCGACGCGTCGCGGGACAGCGATCCCGTGTCGCGCGGGACGGCGGCGCAGGTCGGCGCCGACAAGCCGGGGCAGGCGCCAGACATGTACAAGGACGTGCACAGTCATCACGGCGACCCAGCAGATGAAGCTGGCCTTGTGCAGCAGGAGCACCGGAAGGGGACCCGTGTCGGGTCCGAGCAGGGCCAGCGCCAGCCCCGTGCCCAGGACGGCGACGCTCGTGGCGACGACCAGGGGGCCGAGCACGCGCGGCAGTGGTGCCGGTGGCCCCTTGCGGCGGTATGCCGGCGATCCCGTGTAGTAGCGGTAGAAGCGGTAGCCGGTCGAGCCGATCTTGAGGCAGACCGGGCCGGTCAGCAGCAGCCCGATGAAGAAGTGAAGGGTGAGGAGTTGGCCGAGGAAGAGGATGGTGACGCCCTCGAGGGCGAACAGGGCCAGCAGCACCGCACCGGTCGCGGCGGTCAGCCGCTCGTTGCCCTCGGGGCCTGCGGACGTCGTGCCAGGTGGCTCAAACGTACTGTGCACCGGTGTCCGGCCGCCGATCACGGTCACTCGTCCGTCCTCCTGATGATCAGGCCCCGCCCAGCCCGGATGGCAATGCTGTTGTCGCGACTCCGGCACCGTGTGCCGGAGCGGGCAGAAGTATGTCTGACGTGGGGTTAAGGACTCGTTCACGTCCGCCGGGGCGGCTGCTGGTCGGGCACGCGCTCCGATTTCCGGTTCAGGCGCAGTGCCAAAGCCGGGCATGCGGCCACCGCGCGCCTGGCGTGACGGAGGGCTTCACCCGCGAGAGCGGACGATCCGACGATCGGATAGCCCCACTCGTCGAGCTCGACGAGTTCGGGAAGAAGCTCGGCGCACAGACCGTAGCCGGAGCATGCCATGCGGTCGATCCCGAGGGAGTGCGGGCGGGCCATGCCGTTCACCTCCACTCCGCGTCGTCCGGCGCCGGTGTCTCCGGGACGGGCATGACGGGGTCCTGTCCGGCCCCGGCGCACGGCCCGAGGCTCAGGTGGTGGCGTATGTCGTCGGCGAAGACGCGCAGGGCGGTCGCGGCGAATCGTGACGCGCCGTCAGGGTGTCGGCAGGCGCCGCGCCCGGCGAGCAGTCCCACGCGGCCCTCCAGCCGCCGTAGCGACTGCGGGTCCGGTCGGCCCCAGGCGAGGTCTGCGAAGTCCTCGGCGACCGCGGGCAGCCCGAACCGGCACGGTCCGCACTGCCGTGCGCTCTGCGCCGCGAGGTATCGGAGCGTCCTGGCCGCCTCGGCGAGACCGCAGGTGCGAGCGGGCAGCGCAACGAGCACTCCGGCACCGGGTCCCGCGCCGAGGGCCGCCAGGTCCTGCTTGGCGAACGGGATGTGCAGTGCGGGTGCCACCGGCAACCAGCTGCCGAAGAAGCCGCCCAGCAACAGGGCTCCGAGCGGTTCCGCGGCTCCCCCGGCGACGTCCAGCACCGCACCCAGCGGTAGGCCCATCGGCACTTCGTAGACGCCTGGCTCGCGTAGCGCACCGGAGAGGGTCATCAGCGTGGTGCCCGCGGCATCGGGACGTCCGGCGCTGCGGAACCAGCCGGGTCCGTACCGCGCGATCAGTGCGAGGTGGGCGAGTGTCTCTACGTTGTCGATGAGGGTGGGACGCCGGCCGACCCCCTTCTCGAAGGGGCGCGGCGGGGTCGCCGCCGGGCGGGCGTCGCCGCCGTTCAGCCACCGCACCAGTGATGTCTCCTCGCTGGAGACGTAGTGGTGGGGTAGTTCGTGCACCAGGACCGGGACCGGGTCCAGGCCCAGCCTCTGGCGTTGCGCGACGGCCTCGCGCAGGGCGTACGCCTGGTCCCGCCTGGTTCGCGGCAGGCACAGGTGTGCCACGTGGGCGCCCACCGCCGCGGCGGCCAGCACGGCGCCGTCCAACACCAGGTGCGGGGCGAGCTCCAGCAGGGTCTCGTCCTTGCGGCTGGCCGGTTCGCTCTCCATACCGTTGGCGACCACTACGGCGGTGCCTTTGCCGTCGGCCACGGTCCGCAGCTTGCGGCCGGTGGGGAAGGCGGCGCCGCCCCTGCCGGTCAGCCCGGCGTCGTCCACCGCGCGCAGCAGGCGGCCGGCCGCGTCCGCGGAGCGGGGCAACGGGGGTGGGCCGTACCGCCCGAGGTGTTCGTCCAGACCGGCCGCCTCGCCAGTGGCGTACCAGCCGTGGAGCAGCCGGGAGCCGTACGGGCCCGTCATTCCGTCACGTCCGCCGGAGGTCAGCAGGGTGGTCTGTCCGTCGGTCATTCGGACCCTCCCTCGTCGTCATCAGCGGACGCAGGGTGTACCGCGAACTTCGCGGGCGCGATGCCTCCCGCGCGGTGCGCCCACCCCGGTTGCAGCGGCCCGGAGCCAAGGAACGCGGTCAGCGCCACGGACACCGCCGCTACGGTGGCCCCCGCCCAGAGCCGTGCCGCGAGCCGGCCCGGGCCCGCCCGGAACAGCCGCCACCAGACGGCGGCGACCACGAGGGCGAGGCACACGGCGTAGAGGGCGAGTTGCAAGGTCAGCCGGGTGTCGGTGCCGGTCCCGGCCGCGTGGAAGAGTGCGATCGGCCAGGCACCGTAGGCCAGCCAGTGCACGGCCTTCCACCACCGCTGGCCCATCCGCAACCGCACCGCGCTCGTGGCCGCGACCGCGAGCAGCAGGTCGAACGCGACCGTGCCGAGCCCGAGCCAGAGCGGCCGGTAGGAGGAGGTGAACGGCACCACCGCCACCAGCCAGCCCAGGTGGACGAAGGTGTCGAGGATCGCGGTGACGATGTGCAGGACCAGGAAGGCCAGGGTGAGCACCGACAGGTTGCGGTGCAGCGCGCTCACCTCGAAGCGGGCGAGCCGCCGTGGCGTGTACCGGCCGCCCACGGCGATGCCGAGCGCGACGGTCGCAGTGAGCAGTACCAGGGCGACGGTGCCGCCGGCCCGGGTCGCGTACCACAACGGGCTGGGGCCGGCGGCCAGGGGAACGAGTCCGGTCATGGGGCGGCTACCAGGGTGTCCTCCGGCCAGCCGCAGACGCGCTCGACGGTGCCGTCCACGCGTACCAGCCGCGCGGGCAGCCCCGCCCTGCGCAGCCGGCCCAGGGCGCGTTCCCCCAGGACGACGGCCTCGGTGCTGGCGGTGTTGGCGTCCACGCAGCTGGCGGCTGCGACGCTGACGGTCCGCCACACCGGGACGGGTGTGTCGCCGGTGGCGGGGTCGACGATGTGATGCAGTCGGCGGTCCCCGCGGCGCCAGGCCCGCACCACGGTGCCGGAGGTGGCTAGCCCGCCCTCGGTGATGCTCACCGTGGGTCGGTAGACGGTGTCGGGCGCCGCGTGGTCGTCTGCGATGGCGACCCGCCAGCCTCCCTGCGGGGCCTCGCCCGCCACGGAGAGATCCCCGCCGAGGTTGACCAGAACACCGCAGCCCGCCACCTCGGCGGCACGGCGGGCGGTCCGGTCCGCAGCCAGGGCCTTGGCGGTCGCGCCAAGGTCGAGCGCGATGCCCCGGGGCAGCCGGAGCCTCCGGACGTCCCGGTCCCATGCCACCGCACGCCAGCCCGCTGACGGTCCGGCAGGGCGTACCGGACGCACATCCTGCGGTCGCAGCGCGGCGAACGTGACATCGTAACCGAGCGCGGTCACCGCGGTTCCAACGGTGAGGTCCACGACGCCTTCGGTCACCTCCGCCGCGTGCAGGGCCACGTCCAGTGCCTCGGCGAACAGGGCACTGACGTGGACGGCGGCGCCCTGTGCGGCGTTGGCGCGCGACAGTTCCGAGTCGGGCCGAAAGCGGCTGCACGCGGCGTCGATGGCAGCGAGTTCGGTGTCGAGCACCTGCCGTGCCGCGTCCATGCCGTCCGGGTCGGCGACGAGTAGCGAGGCGGTGGTGCCCAGCGCGGGGAAGACGGCAGAGGCCGGGCGAGTGGCGGCGGCCGTCATGACGCACCCGAGGTGGTGTGCGACGGCTGTGGTGTCGGTGCAGGGGGCTTCGTGACGGTGGGCGCGGGGGCGGCCCGACGCGGCGTGGACGGTGCGACGGGAGCCGTCCGTCGCTTCGGGACGGTCGCGCGCGGTGCCGGGCGGGAGGACTCTGCGCCGGTCCCGGGGGACGGAGTCTTCGACACGGCCGGCGCGGTCGACGCGGGTGCAGGCGTGACAGTCCGCGGCCGCGAGGTGTCACCGGGCTTCGGGGAGGACTTCCCGGGCAGGGCCTGGGCGTATCCGGCGGCGAGCGCCACGGAGCCGGCCGCCGCTGCGGCGGCCACCCAGCGGGTCGTGGTTCCGACCCGGCGCAGGCCGCGGTCACGGCGGCGCACGGCGCCGGGCGACGTGGGGTGGTCGGGACGGGGCACGGTTTCCTCCTCGGCCGTCGGCGTGCTGCTGCGAGGCGCTCGGCACCTCGCGGCCACGCCTGTGACTGTCCATCCACCAGCCTGCGCAGGCGTCTGTCGATATCCGGTTCAGGAATCCTTCAGAACCCGCAAAGATCGGTGAATGCACTGGTCAGACCGGTGAAGTGAGGTGCTCAGGACGGGCTGGCCGGTCAGGAATCGGCCCACCCGGGGCTCAGGCCTCGCTCGTCCTCGTACCGCCGGATCAGGACTCCCCGATCCGGTCGCGCCGGCGCCGGGACGCGGGCAGGGACAGCGCCAAGGTCAGTCCGCCGCCGGGCGAATCCAGCAGCTCGGCGGTACCGCCGTTGGCCGTGACCAGCCGGTGGACGATCGCCAGGCCCAGCCCGGTACCGCCGGCCTCGGCGTTGCCGAACCTGCGAAACGCGCTGTCTCGCGCGACCCGGCTCATCCCGGGACCGTTGTCGACGACCCGCAACAGAACGGCGCCGTTGTGCCGCTCGCCGGTGACCAGGACCCGACCGCCCTCCGGGACCGCGTCAAGAGCATTGGCGATCAGATTGTCGAGCACCTGCTCCAAATCACCCCCGCCGAAGGACGCGGTGAGACCGGGGCGGCAGTCGGCGGCGAGCCGGACCTGGCGGGCGTCGGCGACGGGCTCCCAGGCTGCGACCCGATCGGCCACCACCCGATCCACCGGAACCGG
This sequence comes from Streptomyces sp. NPDC004561, assembly GCF_053602155.1. Lineage (NCBI taxonomy): Bacteria > Bacillati > Actinomycetota > Actinomycetes > Kitasatosporales > Streptomycetaceae > Streptomyces > Streptomyces sp. NPDC004561. The sequence goes on along the minus strand of NZ_JBSGDB010000006.1, from coordinate 104 downwards.
CACCGGCCGAGGCACCGCATGCTCGGCGCGCGCAACCGCCAGCAGCCCGTCCTGGAGCTGAAGAACCAGGGCATCACCTCGATCATCATCTCCCACAAGCTGGG